>JAYUBJ010000723.1:0-2876 GCA_043740915.1 Verrucomicrobiota bacterium | reverse complement strand
AAGGATTACGGCGAATGGAAAACCACCGGCGAAGCGTTCGGCCCCGGCCCGGCGCGCGGCACGTTGCCGAATCAGATGGCCGTCACCGGCTTCGTTGGCCATGGCCTCGTGAACTCCTTTTTCAAGGGCGATGACACCATCGGCACGCTCACTTCGCCTGAATTCATGATCAATCGCAGGTTCATCACGTTCCTCATCGGCGGCGGACATCATCCGGGAAAGGCGGGCATCCATTTGCTCGTGAATGGCAAGGCCGTGCGTGCGGCCACTGGCCCGAACAAACAGCCCGGCGGTACCGAGCACCTGGAGGCGGCGGCTTGGGACGTGGGCGAATTGTCCGGCAAAACGGCGCGTCTCGAGATCGTGGATCAAGTCACCGGCGGTTGGGGGCACATCAACATCGATCAGATCATTTTCACGGATCGCAAGCCCGCTGCCCTCCTGCTCGAGGCGAAACGTGAGATCATGTTTGAGAATCGCTACCTCAATCTGCCGGTCAAAACCGGCGCGCCCATGCGGCGGATGAGCGTCAGTATCGGCGGTGAAAAAGTCCGGGAGTTTGAAATCGAGTTGGCGGATGCGCAGCCCGATTTCTGGGTGTTCCTGGATCTGCGCCAGTTCAAGGGGAAACGCGCCGTGCTGTCGGTGGACAAATTGCCGGAAAGTTCCCTGGCCTTGAAATCGATGGAGCAGGGGGACGCCATCAAGGGTGCGGAAGATTTGTATCACGAAATGCTGCGGCCCCAATTTCATTTCTCGTCGCGGCGCGGCTGGAACAATGATCCGAACGGTCTGGTCTTTTTCCAGGGGGAATATCATCTTTTCTACCAGCACAATCCGTACGGTTGGAACTGGGGCAACATGCACTGGGCCCACGCGGTCAGTCCGGACCTGGTGCATTGGCGGGAATTGACGGAGGCGATTTATCCGAAGCAGTTCGGCGACTGGGCATTCTCCGGCAGCGCGGTGGTGGACCAGCGGAATGTGGCGGGTTTCAAAACCGGGAGCGAACCCGCGCTGGTGGCCGCGTACACGAGCACGGGCCGGGGCGAGTGCATCGCTTACAGCAATGATCGCGGCCGCACCTGGACGGACTTCACCGGCAACCCCGTGGTGAAACATCAAGGTCGTGATCCGAAACTCATCTGGCACGAGTCGTCCGGAAAATGGATGATGGCGGTTTATGATGAAACGGACAAGACCCAAAACATTTCGTTCTACAATTCCAGCGATCTGAAAGCGTGGGAGTATCAAAGCCGCATCGAAGGCTTCTTCGAGTGTCCGGACATTTTTGAATTGCCGGTGGACGGCGACGCAAAAAATAAAAAATGGGTGCTCACCGCGGCCAGCAGCGAATACATGATCGGCAGTTTCGATGGCCAACGCTTCACGCCGGAGACCGCGAAACTTCCCGGCCATCGCGGCAACGCCTTCTACGCGGCGCAGACGTACAGCGACATTCCCACCGCGGACGGCCGCCGCATCCAGATTGGCTGGTCCACCGTCAAGTTGCCAGGCATGCCGTTCAACCAGATGATGGCGTTTCCTTGCGAACTCACTTTGCGGACTACATCGGAAGGCATCCGCCTCTGCTTCCAGCCGGTGAAGGAAATCGGAAAGCTTTACGGAAAGAAACACGTTTGGAAAACGCAGACGCTCAAGCCGGGCGAAAATCCACTTGCGAGTGTCACCGGAGATTTGTTCGAACTCCGGGCGGAATTTGAATTGGCCGCTGCCTCCGAGGTTGGGTTCCGCCTTCGTGGCGTGCCGGTTGCTTACGATGTGAAAAAGCAGGAGCTGTCCTGTCTCGACAGCAAGGCACCGCTGAAAGCCACTGAGGGGAAACTGCGTCTGCGGATTCTCGTGGATCGCGCCTCAATCGAAATCTTCGGCAACGACGGCCTGGTTTATTTGCCGATGGGCGTCATTCCCAAGGACGAAGACAAATCATTGGAAGTTTTCTCCAAATCCGGCAACGCCGTGCTGCGTTCACTGGAACTGTACGAATTGAATTCGGCTTGGACAGCAGCGGAGGCAGCCGGCAAACCGAAGCTGTAAATTGCCCGGCGCTGGCCTCAGGAGTTTCGGTCGTGCTGTACTGATCTTTACACGTTTGCATTCATGACTCCATACTGACCGCACGATTTGCCATCGCCGGCCAAGCATGATGTCCTGTGCGCATTGCAGCCAACCATCCGCCCTGCTTCTCCGTTGTGGAGGGGGTGGCGGCCTTTCGGAGCGATTTCTTTTGGCGCGCGTCCCGTCCGAGTGTCTTTGGTCCGGCCTGGGTCGATCCGTCGTCAGCCAGCCTGGAACTTTTTCATGAGATTTCTTAAGCTCTTTCCCCAAGGCAGTCAGCGCCGGAAGTTCATACGGAAGACCTTCATTGAGATTACGCCGCCGGCGCATATTGCTCGGAATTTCCGAAAGCTCGAAGGTGTTCCCGAGGACTTGGACCTTGAACGCGAAGAGGTCGCCGACTGGTTCTCTGGCCGCCTGACCAAGGCGCGGCGTCAAGTTGTGCCGTGGTTGGACCGCGCCCGCCGGTTGGCCGGCTGCCGGGTCTTGGAAATCGGCTGCGGCCAAGGTGCCTCCACCATCGCCCTAGCAGAGCAGGGGTGCCAGGTAACCGCCGTCGATGTAGATGACCAAGCAATCAGCAAGGCACGGGAGCTCTGCAAAAAACTGGGGCTTGAGGTGGAGTTTGTGGTCACCAATGCAATCGACGTGCCGCGCTTACTCACTGGTCGCAAGTTCGACTTCATCGTCTTCTCCGCCTCTCTCGAGCACATGACTCATGAAGAACGGATTGCGGCCATCCGAGGCACATGGGAAATGCTGGCCCCGGGTGATTTCTGGTGCATCACGGGCACCCC
>JAYUBJ010000722.1:0-2876 GCA_043740915.1 Verrucomicrobiota bacterium | reverse complement strand
GAGGGCTTCCGCCGCCGCCAGCCGCAAGTCACGGTCGGCATCCCGCAACAGATCCGTGAGAATGGCGCAGGCAGGATGCACCGCATTGATCACGGACTGGCTGGGCGCGCCAGCGTCGCGCGGCGGGGTTGGGCGTGCGGAAACCACGTCCGCGCTGGCGACATCAGGCTGGATTTGCTCGAGTAATTTTTCGGCGCTATGGCTGATCCAATATTCGCGATGGTTCCGGGCGGCTTTGATCTGCGGGAGCGCGCTACGGGCGGCGGCGCTTTTTTCCCAGTAACGGTCAATGCGGAAGAGCGCGTTATGGGCGGCGGTGCGCACAAAACTTTGGACATCCAGCAGCACCAGCACCAGGAGCGGGATGGCCCGCGCATCGCCAATCCGGCCGAGAGCGAAGGCCGCGTTTTCACGCACGTCATGATCTTTGTCCTGCAAGGTTCGGCAAAGCCCTTCCACCGCCGTCGCATCGCCGATCCGGGCCAGAATTTTCGTCGCTTCGAGCCGGACTTCCCAGGAAGCATCCTTCAACATGGCCACCATTTGCGGCACGGCGCGCGGGCCGTCGCAACCGGCAGCCGTCACCATTGCCGCCGCCCGGATGTTGGAGGCCGGGTCTTGGAACAGGCGTTCTACGGCGTCGTAAGCGGCTGGATCGGCCAATTGTTCCAAGGCTAACAGCGCCACGAGCCGCACCATCGGGCTATTTTTATTGAGCGCCTCCTGCATCAATCTGGAAATACCGGGGTCGGCAATTTCGCCCAACGCCTTAACTGCCGACACCTGTTGCTCCGGCGTGCCGTTGTCCAACAATTCAACCAGCGGCTGGATCCCGGCGGCACCGAGTTCCGCGACGCGCTCCAAGTCGCCCACCGCGAGGACATACGCCTTCCGCACGGCATCCGTCTCCGGATGCCAGCCGAGCTGATCCAGACAGCGGGCGGCGCGCAACCGCACCGTGACATCCACATCCTCCAACAGACCGACCAGTTCGTTGCTCACATTGTCAGCCTTCAATTGGCTCAAGGCCTGCACCGCTGTGGCCCGCACGAGTGGCACGGGATCGCACAATAATTTTATCAATGGCGCGACCGGCCGGCTGTCCTGAAACTGACCCAACGCCAGTGCCGCCGCGCTGCGGATCTCCGCCGTCTTGTCCTTCAAGGCAAATAACAGCGGTGCCACCGAATCCGCGTGCTGAGATTCCGCCAGCTTGCCGATCGTTGCCAGCCGGGTCTTTAAGTTACCCGACCGTAATTGCTGATAAGTCCACCACAACATAAATAAATCAGACCACCCATGTCCCGCATAGTTCACGGGATAATTCCCCAACGCCAAGATGAATGCCAAAGGAAAAATGGGAAAGAAAAAAGAGATGTAAAACAAGCATGATACGTTGCGTTAGCTTGACAATTAACCCTCTGTGGCCCGTGGCGGAATGTTCTATTGCGTGGATAAAGCCACCAGCAATGCGATCGCATTGCGGAACAGTTGAATAATCGCCCCCGACTGCGCCTAGGCTTTAAAAACCCCAATGAAGTCTACTACTAATATCACCCCTTTTGTCGCACTACAATTGTGAAACTAAACATCGTGGTCATCTGGCATCCTCATCTTTGTCTAATCTGCGACGTGCCTTCAATGGATCAAAGGGCGAAAGTGGCGAATGTGCAAACTCTCGAACGCCGCAATCATCTGGGCCTATCGGCTCAACCTTAATCAAAGAAACGTCGTCACGCTTATGGTCTATAAAATATAACGCGGCCTCGTCTTTTGAGTCCGCTGGCAACTCATCATAATACATCTGGCCGTCATGCTTCCAGTGCATCCCAAAAATGTATCTTTGCCACATAAGCGTGAACGATGCCTAACGTAGAAAGCTGAGCCACCGCCGACTCGCGACGTGAACCGCGATAGCGGAACGGCCAACGCCAACGGCGGTTGGGTCAGCTGTTGGAAATTGCACAGAGAACTGTGGTGGTTCTTTTTGACTGTCCATCACAGAGATTTAGCTCTCGAAAGCTGATTCCTGTCAATGTCAAAACCTTGAGTGACCAGCTTCACCTAGCGCCCATCAAGGTCAACCAATCCCAGTCGGAAATGGCCAAAAAACTGAGGGTTTCAACACGGACGGTCCGAAAGTGGGAACATGGTCATGCTTGCCCCACCGAAGATCATTGGCAGGTTTTGGCGCATCTTTTACACTTGGATTCCAGTTTCTAAAATGCTTGAGCCAAACGCCAGAGTAGCTTGTTGGGATTTACATGGTTTGTAGCAAGACGAAAATTAAATGTCTCAGGTGTTGGCTTTCAATCTAACGTAGTCCTCGAAAGCGGGTGGGCGAAAGCCCGAAAATCGAAGTGAACACGCGTGAGAAATGAAATGGGTCGGTAAAACCAACCTCCTCTGCCACCTGTTTGACCAGTGCGCCGGGTTGTTGCAGGCGTTCGGCGGCGTGGTTCATCTTGAGCCGGAGCAGGTATTGATAAGGCGTTTGCTGGTCGTAACGCCGGAACAGGCGGCACAGATAAGCGTTATTGACGTGGCACTCGTCGGCAATTTGCTCCAGCGTCCGCAATCGTAGGCTGTGTTGTTCCATGTGGCGGCGACATTGCTGATAGGTCGTGAACGCAAGCGTTTCCGTGGCGGCGAGCGGCGCGTGCGCCCCGATGATGCGAAGCGCCAGGCACTCCAAGAGTTTTGCGCACAACACTATGCTTTCGCGGCGAGCTTGCGACCCGGTTTGGATAAGTTCATCAAAGAGTGGCTGCAACACATTCGCCGGAAAAACTTCCGACACGCCGCCGGGTGACAATCCGCAGGAACGCAGCCAGGCAGTTGCCTTCGTTCCGGTAAAATCCACGAAGTATTTCACC
>JAYUBJ010000721.1:0-2880 GCA_043740915.1 Verrucomicrobiota bacterium | reverse complement strand
CTCGGCGGCGGACAATTCGTAGTAGGCCGATTCATCCCAATACGGGCCGCTCTCGTGGGTATGGTACGTGAGGCCGACACTTTCGACTTTCTCCCGCCAATTGGGCCGGACCGAAAAACTGTGGCGTTGCATTTCAGGAGGCGGCGCTGCCGCCGTGCGAGCTGCTTCCAAAGCCGCCGCGCGAAATCGACCCGCCCGTGGATCCGGACGAAGTGGAAGACGCGGTCCGGGCACCGACGTTTTGTGTCGCGGTCGGTGTTGGTTTGGAAGCGGCGATGGGGCTTTGATTGGGCGCTCGCGTCCAATTGCCGCCGTGATAATAGCCCAGGTTCGGAGAGTAGTAATTGTATGGGTAGGGAAACCAGGAATGGTAGGGAGCGTGGTAATAGCCGCCACCGTGGCCGCCGCTGACATAATGGTTATTGGTGTAGGTGTTTTCCGCGGAGACGGCATTGGCGGGGGGTGGCGCGTCCGTGGGATCGGGGCCGCAGCCGGTCCAGGAACTGGTGGCGAGGGTACCCGACAGCACGAGGCTGATGTGTTTGCTGCGTTTCACTCGTGATTGAATGTTCACGGCCGAAGCTGCCATCCGCGCCGAAAGCCAGCCATTACGAAGTGGCGGCGGTTTTGTATCAACCCATGATGGCTGCTGCCACCACGATGCAAACGCCGATGATGATGGCGGCCCCGATGAGCGCCGCCGCAACGTTCTTATTTTCGGTGATTTCCTTGTGCAAATCACCCGGCGTGCATTTGTCGAAAAGTTTGTAGCCAGCGATCGCCAGTCCGATGCCGAACAGGGCGAAAAGGGCGGTGAGCCCCAACGCTTCAACGAGCGATTTCGCGTGCCAACTTTCCAGACTTGGACCGGTGGATGCGCCGTACATCGCAAGCGGCAAAAGCACTGATGCGAACAGGATTACGGTGAGGATTTTGCAGCGGGCGTTCATAGTATGAAGTAACTGGGGTTGTGGTTCCGAGGCATTCCGTTTGGGTGAACACGATGACTCATAGCAGCCCTGCGAAGTCTGGCGAGAATATTCTCCAACGGGAACGCTCGGAAACATCATTGGTCGGGATGCGCTGCCGCGCTTCACCATCTGTCGACGCAGTCGGCGTGAGCGCAGCGAGCATCTCCGTCCTTGGAGCGACTGCCCTTTTCTTTCATTCCCTCATCTCCAGAGACATCACGCTGTTCGCCTACCCGATCCGCTCGCAGCGCTTCACTCGCCAACGCGGAAAGCATGGTGACGCGCTGCCGCGCAGTCCCTACCCGGTTCATGAGCAGGGCAGGGGGAGGGGAACGCGTGCGATTTCTGGCGACGTCCCGATTTGCCACCAGTCGCTATTGTGGAATGATCGCAGCGCTCCCGCCACTTTTGTCAAGGCGTTGACTTGATCCGGAAGAGATTCTCCTGGGAACGGATGAAGAGCGCGCCGTCGTCCACCGCATACGAAGCCAGGGTGCGTTCGCCCAACGGGTTCTCCGCCAGTTTTTGAAACGTTTTGCCGGGCTTGAGGACCACACCCACACCTTCTTCGTTCTGAAAATAAATCCGGCCGTCGGCAAAAATCGGCGACGCGGAATAATTGCCGCCGAGCCGCTCCTGCCAATGCACGCCCCCGGTTTTGGCGTCCAGGCAACTGCCGATGCCGGCGTCGGACACCATATACAACTCGTCGCCGACCAGCAGCAGCGACGGGGTGTTCGGCGCGCCTTTGGTGAGCGTCCAGGCGATGTGCGTGTCGGTGACATCGCCGTGGCCGTCGGGACGGACGGCAATGACGGTGGGATGGTCGTAGCCCGTGCCGATGAACAACAAGCCGTGGCCGAAAACCGGGCGTGGGATGACCGAGTAGCCTTCGCCATAGCGCGCGCGCCAGATTTCGTTCCCGGTCTTCGGATCAAAAGCGCAGACCGCACCGCTGCCGGGGCTGATGATTTGTTTCTTGCCGTTGACAGTGATCAACAGCGGTGTGCTGAAGGAGAATTTCCGGGGATTGTCAGTCGTGCGGTTGGTTTTCCAAAGCACTTTGCCCGTGGCCTTGTCCAGCGCGATGATGAACGGATCGCTCCCGCCGTCGCAACTGAACACCAGCGCCTGATCGACCAGGATGGGTGAGCCGCCGTTGCCGTGGACGGGCGAGTATTTGATGTCGCTGTTGTGCCAGATCACTTTGCCGTTGAGATCGAGACATGCCGTGCCCAGGTGGCCAAAATGAACATAAAGCCGGTTGCCTTCCAGGATGGGAGTGGGACTGGCCTGGCTGTTCTTCTGATGGCCCTTGGAAATCAACGTGGCGAAAACCTCGGTGTTCCAAAGGGTTTTTCCCGTCGCGGCCTCGAGACAGAGGGTTTGCAGCGATTGGTTGCCGCCATCGCGCGGCACGGCGGAGGTGAGATAGAGCCGGCCGTCCCGCAGCACCGGGGAGGACCAACCCATGCCCGACAAGGGTTGCTTCCACGCGACGTTCTTGGTGCCGGACCATTCGAGGGGAACATGGTGCGCCGTGGAATGCCCCTGGCCGGTGGGGCCGCGAAACTCCGGCCAACTTTCGGCATGCGAAGAAGAACTGGCGGTCAGGGTCAAGGCTACCCACAGGGCGAAAGAGTTTCTGGTCATCGGATCAAAATGGTCTATTTGGTTTTCTGGTCGCGGATGGTAAAGGCTCCGGCCATTCGCGCGCAAGACCTTCATTGACCTTCATTGACCAACTGTAAAAAAAGGTGCAAATAGGCGGGGAACTCCAGCCTTGAAATACGGGCCGTTCCACGGCACATTCTACAAATGGGAAAAGTCATCGTCAAAATCAAGCTGACCAATTTGTTCGACTTGGGAGCGCAGCACCGCAAACTTTCCAAGGCGAAACCTCGCACGG
>JAYUBJ010000720.1:0-2880 GCA_043740915.1 Verrucomicrobiota bacterium | reverse complement strand
CCGAACGAGTCCACCGCCACTTCGTAATTGTTGCGAAAATTCCACGCGAGCGTCTCGAATTCGCTGCCGTCGAGGTTGCAGCGGAACACCATCCCCTGGCGATACGGTTTGCCCTGGTCCGTAACTTCGTTGCCGGCCAAATCCACGACGAACGGGCCTTTCTTCATCTCCTCCTTGTCGATCAAGCCATGGAGCGGAATGTTTTTCAGCGCCTCGGAAGGACGGCGCAATTGGCTCCCGGCATTGCCGAAATTGAAGTAAAGTTTTCCGTCGGGCCCAAACGTGAACGCATGCACCGCGTGGTCATGGTCGAAACCCTTGATGTCCGTGAACAGCAGTTCGCGCTTGTCCGCCTTGCCGTCGCCGTCGGTGTCGGTGAGCACAAAAACATTCGGACTGCTCGCCACGATGACTTTATTTCCCAAAACGCAGACGCCGAGCGCGGCGTTGATGCTGGGGTCCTGGTAAAACACGGTCTCTTTGTCCGCTGCGCCATCGCCCTTTGTGTCCTGCAAGATCACGATGCGGTCGCCCTTCGGATCCAGCACACCCCACTTCTGGAAACTGGAGCGATAATTGACCCCCTCGGCGACCCACACGCGTCCGCGTTCATCAATGTCGATGTCGGTCGGATTCTTCACCATCGGCTCGGAGGCGAAGAGCGTGACTTCGAGGCCGTCGGCGACGGTCATCGTCTTCAAATATTCCTTCGCGGCTTCGGGGCCGGAACGTTCCTTCGGTGCGCCGGTATCCACGGCGCCGCCAGTTACCGCGAGCAACGCCGCCGGCGGTGGTTCCGTGCAGACGATAAACTCGACTTGCGCGCCGCCACCCTGGTCGGTGCCGCCGTTGTCGAGCCCGGCGGTGGCGGTGAAACGCGTGAAATTTCCGTCCGGCAACTCGAAATGGATCAACGACGGCGAGTGTGTGCCGATGCCGTTTTCAATTTTCTTGCCGTTTATTTTCATGGGCTGGCCGCCGGCATTTTTACCCACATTCACTTCGCCCCAGCCGGCGGAGGCAGACTTCCATTTCAGGTCGGTCAACTTGACGCGGGTCCCGTCCGCGCGCGCCAGCTCTCCGTTCGCCCAGTCGGCCCAATCGCAGGCGAATCCATTGCCGCCGTCCGTCACGACCAGGTACAGATTCTTTGCGCCGGTGATGTCCGCGTCCACCTTCAGTGCGCCGGAGGTCACAATGCCGCTGCGGTATTTGGCGTTGACCGGCTTGGCTGGCGCAGCGGATGTGGTGGCGGCGGGCTTGGGTTTGTTGCCGCCTTTGGGGTCAAGGTTGGCGGCCAGATCGGCTTCGGAAAGCGTCGAGGCCACACCGTTGGCCGGCACTTCGGCCTTGGCCATCCAGAGGATCGCGTTCAAAACGACTTTGCGGTAATTCTCGTTGCCCCAGTTCACGTGCTTGTGTCCGCCGGTGAACCCGAAGCCGCGACCACCGTCCTCGCGCTGCACCGCCCACATCATGGATTCATCACGTCCGCTGGCAGCCACGATGTGCTCATACGGGCCGGGCGGATAGACGTAGGGGCCTTTGCGGACCGCATCGGATGGTTTGGCGACGAGGATCGGCGTCACGTTCTTCATCTCGGGACGAAAGCGCATGTTCATATACCATTCATCGGTCACGCTAAACGGCTGCACGCCGCGCGTTATGGGATGGTCCGGGAAACGTGTGTATTCCGGCTTCCACATGGGGTTGCAGGAATAGCCGCCTTCGTAGTAACCGCCGATCCAATCCTGGAACTCGGGTCCGCCCTTGTCCATCTGCACTTCCACGGCGTAATGCGCGCAGCCGAGCCCGACTCCTTGTTTCATCAAGGCGCCGAGCTGCTGGAGGTGGCCTGGCTGCACTGCGGGATGTCCGCCACCGCCGTCCATGTAAAGCAGGATGGCATCCGCTCCCTCGAAGGCATTGGGGTCCTTGGGCCAGCCGTTCAAATGGGCGACGGCTTTTACGCCGGGCACCTGGTCGAGGCATTTCTTGAGCAGCAACACCCCGGCGTTGAACTCGTGATCGCCCGGCCCGTGGCTCGGCGTGCCGGCGACCAGGACAATTCTTTTGTCGGCGGCGAACGTGGGCAGCGCGGCGCCCAACAAAAGCGCGGCGGACAGAAATAAAATATTTTTCATGTGTAAAGTGCGACGGTCGCCAAGCATAGAAAATTCGAGCCGCATGGGAAGTCCGGATTTTTGGTGGTTCGGGCGGTGGCGCTCCCCGCCGCCAACTCCCGCCACCGACTCCCGTAGCCGCACGTCTTCAGGCTGCGCTCCCCAGCACCACCCGAACCATCCCCTCTCGCCGGCCCGCGCAAGCCAGGGCTAATGAGTGAAACAAGCTTAAGGTGGCCGCGCAACCTGGGCTACAGGAGCACCCCGCTTTGGATCGGCCCGAACGTAGCGCGACCATCTTGGTCGCTCCGGAGACCCAGCCATTTTGAGAATGAATCAGGCTTGGCAACTTTGTGTCCTTTGTGCCCTTTGTGGTAAACACCGCCCCCGCCCGGACGCGGATCTGGGCAACCCCTGAACATGGCCAATTTCCCCAATAGAGAAGTGGGTATCGCCCACCAGATGGTTTTCCCGAGCCTGGCGTTTCCGAGGGATCGCACCGTGCTTTACGCTCAGGAAGTCGCCGGGAAGCTGCGGTGCGACGTGCGGCACGTCTATGATTTGATCGATGAAGGCAAGCTGCGCGCCATCAACATCGCCGGCGGAAACAACAACACCGACCGCCGTTTCATCCGGATGCCCGTCGAGGCGTGGAACGCCTACGGGCGCGAGAACACGCTTTGACGCGCGTTGATTACTCAGAGGCCAGCGCGGAACCGTTGGTGCATGCCGTTTTGTTGGCCTCCGCTCTAACTTG
>JAYUBJ010000719.1:0-2883 GCA_043740915.1 Verrucomicrobiota bacterium | reverse complement strand
TGCTGTTATTGGCCTGCGTTATCACCCTCCTTGCCACGACCGGATGTCTGGTTACCGAAGAACACTCGCATCGACACGTGAGGCACGAAGTTCATACGGAAATATTCGTGCCCGCCCCGGTGATCGTCGTGCGTCCGCCAGAAATTATTGTGCGGTAGTTCACGTTCATCGTCGTGGACATCAGGATTCTTACAGGCATCCACGGCGGGATTCTTGGCTACCCGACGCTTCAGTTTCTAGCCGGGGCCATTTGCGGAACTTTCTCCTGCCATTGCTAGTGCTTGGGCCAGCGAAACCCGCCACAAACGGGCCACTCTTGCGAAAGGGTGCGCTTGATGTTCTCGAACGGCGTCCCGGTGCATCCCGGGCGCACGTTCCCAGGTTTGATCCATTGCAGTCTCAGGCCCGCACGGGTCGATTCCTTCGCGCTTTGCAACGCCAGTTCATCCGGGCGCAAGTTGGGATTGTAATTCGGCAGATTTGGAGTCCGTCGCCGGCAGGGTGGGATTTAGTGGCCAAGCTGAGTTTCGGAGGGGAACGTTGACGTGGCGCAGGCGTCCTTGGCTGCGGTTTCGGACGGCGTCCCGCAGCCAGAATCCTTGTGCTGTTGGACGGGGGAAGGAGTTCCAGGCACGGGGTCGGTGCGGGAACTCGCAGCCGGGGACGGCTGCGCTACCTGATCGAGGCGGTCATCAGGCGGCATCCAGCAGCGTTTGCAGTTTGCCGTCGATGGCGCATTTTTAGGTTGGGGCGATCCAGTGCCTTGCGATGCCCGCAGAATATTTCAAACGGGTGCGCCTGGAAACTAAAAATGGAGGCGGAATAATGCAGGCGGGGAGGAGCGTCGCAATTTATTTGCGGGTGGGCCTGGTCACGGCCCGATCCTTCCACTTCGCACGGAATTCCTGCTTCATCTCCTCGAAAAGTTTTTGCTGCTCGGGCGTCAGTTCTTGCGCGACCCGGTCGTTCATCTGAACCACCACGGAAAATATCTCCATGCGGGTGTTGCCCGCAACGGCCTTGATTTCCTGGGCGGCCTGATCCATTGCCGGTTGAATTTTTTTGATTTGCTCCGGTGTGAGTTTCAATTTTTTGCGGTAGGCCTGCATGGCGGCGGACGACCAGGCGCCGGGATTCAAGGTGCGTCCCGCCGCTTTCTTGACAATCCGCAGGGTGACCAGGCTCCCGGAAACCAGACCGGCGACAAAGATCGCCGCCAGGCAGAGCATGATTTTCCAATGGCGCAGGAAGCTCATGGTTCCAACAGCGGTTCAAACGTGGCGTCGTCCCCGGCGAATTCCTGGGTCCAGTCATGGCTCATGAGGTCGTAATTGGTGCCCAGGGTGACCACCGTGATGAGCGCGGCCAGCACCAGGCTGCGCAGGGAGAGGAACTCCCATACTGCGGAAAGTTCGCTGGTGGAGACGGACGGCCAGTTGGCCACGACCCGGGTGGCGAAGCCGAAGGGTGTTTCCGCAGGGGCGGGTTCGGGAGCCTGGCGCGCGAGGCGGGCCAGGTTTTCCCAGGCATTAGGATTTTCTTTCATTAGGTTCTGCTTTCTCCATTTGCGCGAGGTGCTTTTTCATTTTGCGCCGCGCGCGAAACGCCCGCACTTTGATGAGCGTCGCGTTCCAGCCCGTGATCGCCTGAATCTCGGCGATCGAGCGTTCTTCCAAATCCAAGAGTTGCACCACCAACCGGTCCGTCGGGCTCAACTCGTCCATTAATTTGCCGACGACTTCGCGGGCCGCGAGGGACTGCGACGGATGCGGTTCATGCTTTGCGCTGAGCACGGCGTCCAACATGTCCGCTTCAGTTTCCGTCAAATCCGCCCAGCGCAATTCTGGCCGGCGTTTTTGGGCGCGCAACCGGTCCAGGCAAGTGGTGACCGCCACCCGCGAGACCCAATGCTCGAACGGGACCACCCCGCGATATTGTTCGAGGTTGGCGAACATCTTCATGAAAATCTCCTGCGCCAGATCGGTTTCATCCAGCCGCCGGGGCCGGTGGGCGTGGACAATTTTGATGACCAACGGATACAGGTGTTCCACGAGAGCGCGAGCGGCGTCCTCATCGCGTTGCCGGACTTGCCCCAGGCAAGCGGCCACATCCAGCCCGCTTTCAGCCATAGTTCAATTGACCACGCCACTGCCACATAACCCAGTGACGTTTTGCGGAGAACCCGGTTACGTCAAATTTATTTCACCCCAGCGCAGCGTCGCCGCAGCCTCGGCTGTAGCCGCAACCTTCAGGTTGCGACTGCGGGTGCAGGACGAAGCGGGGGGGCGCGGTCGGAGCGCAGCCTGAAGGCTTCGGCTACCGCCTGACTCGCTCATTTGACCACCATGCTGGTAAAGGGCGCGACGTAGGCCTGGAGATAGACGAGCAAACCGACGAGACAGGCGAGGGCGATGCTGTGGAAGAAGACATAGCGCAGAATGCTGCCCTCATGGCCATACCAGTTGGTGGCAGTGCTGGCGACGACGATGCTTTGCGCGTCCACCATCTTGCCCATCACGCCGCCGGAACTGTTCGCGGCGGCCATCAGCACGGGACTAAGGCCGGTTTGTTCGGCGGTGATTTTTTGGAGGCTGCCGAAGAGCACATTGGACGCGGTGTCGGAACCCGTCAACGCCACGCCCAGCCAGCCGAGCAGCGTGCCAAAAAACGGATAGAACGCGCCGGTTTTGGCGAGCGCCAGGCCAAGCGTGGCATCGGTGCCGGAGTATTTCGTCACGTAGCCGAGCGCCAGCATCGCGGCGATGGTGATGAGTGAGAAGCGAACTCGCACCAAAGTTGCCCAATAAACTTCCAGCATTTCCTTCAGAGAAAAGTTCATCAGGAAACCCGCGAGGATGGCGGCGGCCAAAATGCCGGTGCCGG
>JAYUBJ010000718.1:0-9437 GCA_043740915.1 Verrucomicrobiota bacterium | reverse complement strand
CGTCCGCGACGTCCCCCGCCGCAACCTGGGCGAGCACCGTGCCTTCGCCGGGGTCGAGCGTTTCAAACGTTCGGCCGCTCTGGGAATCAACCCAGCGTCCACCGACGAACATCTTCAACGGCTGGGCCGACAGGAACTTGGTCACTTCAGGATTTAATGAGGTCATAGCGGGTTCTCGGGTTGAATTGTCTGGAGTTCGATTGTGGTGCGGTTCCGCATGGCGGTGCGACAATCTTGGCTCATGGCGTTATTTTATACCAGAGGCTTCGGCGAAGTAAAATGGACAATTCATTTCGTGTCCGGGGTGCCCGGGGCGGCGGTGATGCCCCGTCGATAAATGACCCACTGCATAAATGACCGCCATGTTTTGGAGGAACTTCGACGCCGGGATGCGGCCGGCCACGGTGGCCATCACGAGGCGGCGGTTGCCGGTGAAAAGTTCCGCGCCCGCCACGACCACCCGGATGAGTTGGGACAACAGCGGCCGACCCGCCTTCGTCACGCCGACGTTCTCGACCCGTTCGGCAATTTCCTCGGCGAGTAACAGTCAAATCCAAATACTTCCGCCATGATTCAAACTTTCACCGGGAGCGCACCGCTACAAAATAATTTCCGCCGCGCGCTCCGCCCCGCCCGCCCCGTGGCGCACTGCGAAGCCGGCCCTGTTCGCGACGCGTTGGATCGCGTGATTGTCCGCGAGCATGATCGCCGTGATGCGCGCGAGCTGCTCATCACGGCCAATTTGAACGAGCATCTTCAGCAACTGCGTGCCGAGGCCGTGGCGCTGCCACTGATCACTGACGACGAGGGCAAACTCGGCTTCGTTCGCACCGTGAAGTTTGCTCAGGCGACCAATCCCGAGGAGTTGCCGTTCTCTCGTGTCTGGCTCAGTACGCTCCACCACCAGCGCCAGCTCGCGATCGTAATCGGTGAAACAGAGCCGGGACAATCGCTCGTGGGTGATGCGTTGTTCGACCCGCAACGGGATGAAGTAACGATTGTAAACGCTGCGCTCCGAAAGAGTCTGGTGAAACTTCACCATCAGCGATTCGTCCTCGGGCCGGATCGGGCGAATCGTGACCGGCGTGCCGTCCCGGAGTTTCCACGGGGTGACGTATTGGGTCGGGTAGGGTCGGATGGCCAGGCGCGGCAGGTCCTCCGCACGGCGGTCGGGCGGATGCAACACGATGCGGGCGTCCAGGGCGACCATGCCGCCGGGAGAAACCAGCAGCGGGTTCACATCAATTTCGGCAATCCAAAGTTGTTCGGCAACGAGCTGGCTGAACCGGACGAGCAGTTGTTCGAGCGCGGCGAGATCAACCGGTGGGCGTCCGCGCACCCCTTTGAGCGCCGTGAAGATCCGCGTTTGCTCCATCAGCCGGCGCGCGAGGGTGGCATTGAGTGGCGGCAGTCCCAGGGCGCGGTCCCGGAACACCTCCACCAGTTGACCCCCCGCGCCGAACAGCAGCACCGGACCAAATTGCGGGTCAACGCTGCTGCCCAGAATGAGTTCATAGCCCTCGCGTTGGATCATCGGCTGCACCGTCACGCCGAGAAAATGTTGCGGCCCGGCTTTCTCGTTCACCGATGCTTGAATGGCGCGCCAGGCCTGGCGCACGGCTCGGGCGTGGCGCAAGTCAAGCCGCACGCCGCCCACATCGGTTTTATGAGTGAGAGTTTCGGAGAAAAGTTTCACCACGACCGGATAGCCGAGCTTGTCGGCGTGCGCGACAGCGGAGTCTTCGGTTGAGGCAACGCGCGTCTCCACCGTCGCAATGCCGTACGCCGCGAGAATTTGCTTGGCCTCGACTTCGGTGAGCAGGGCGCGGCCGGCTTTACGCGCGGTTTGGATGAGCTTGTCCACTTGCGTGCGGCCCGCGTCCGCTTCGGCTGATCCGGCGACGAGTGCCGGCGTTTCGTAGAGCGCACGCAAATTGGAACTGTAGTGCCACATGTAGTCGAAAGCGCGCGCCGCGCGGTCGGGGTATTTGAAGGTGGGAATGTTCGCGCTGTTCAGGATCGCTTCGCCGGCGTCCACCGCCGGACCACCCATCCAGCTTGCTAGAAATGGTTTGCCCTCCAGCTTGGCGAACGGCTTCAACTGCACGGCCGTGGCCGTTGCGTCCGTCATCGCTTGCGGTGTGAGAATGGCGAGCACCCCATCGCTGTTCGGATCCTGCGCGGCCAACTCCACGGCCTTCGCGTAACGCTCGGGACTGGCGTCCCCCAAAATATCGATCGGGTTGCCGTGGCTCCAGTGCGGCGGAAGGAACGCGTCGAGCGCGGCGCGGGTGTGCTCCGAAAGCTCGGCGAGTTGGCCGCCGCAACTGACGAGCATGTCGGTGGCGAGCGCGCCCGGACCACCGGCGTTAGTCACGATGGCGAGACGCGATCCGCGCGGGCGTGGCTGTTTGGCCAACACTTCAGCCATATCGAACAGTTCCTCGATGGCGTTCACGCGCAGGACCCCGACCCGGCGGAAGGCAGCGTCGAGCACCTCATCGCTCCCCGTGAGCGAACCCGTATGCGACGCGGCGGCTTTCGCGGCGGCATCCGTGTGGCCGACCTTGAGCACGATGATCGGCTTCATCAGCGCAACCTCGCGGGCGGCCGACAGGAAACTGCGCGCGTTGCCGATGGACTCCATATAACAAACGATGCTCTTGGTACGGGGATCGTCACCGAAGTAGGTGATCAGGTCGCCCCAGCCGACATCCAGCATCGAGCCGACCGAAACGAAAGCGCTGAAACCGACGTTCTCCCGATAGCTCCAATCCAGGACGGCGGCGCACAGCGCGCCGCTTTGGCTGAGAAACGCGACCGGGCCGGGTTCCGCGATGCCCTCCGCGAAGGTGGCGTTGAGCCCTGCGTGAGGAACCATGACGCCAAGACAATTTGGGCCGACGAGGCGGAGCCGGCCGCGGCGGGCTTCGGTGAGCACTTGTTGCTCCAACTCCGCGCCCGCTTTTCCGCACTCCTTGAATCCCGCGGAGATGATGACCGCGCCGCCGACCCCTGCTTTCGCGCATTCGCGGATGACGCCGGGCACCGTCGGCGCGGGTGTGGCGATAACCGCGAGGTCCACCTTCTCCGGCACCGATCCGATGTCGGGGAACGTCTTCGCGTTGAGAATCTCCGGGTGATTCGGATTGACCAAGTAGGTCGGGCCTTCGAAAAGCTGAAGGTTTTCCGTCAGCGCCCGCCCGACACTGCCGGGCATCCCCGATGCCCCGATGACGGCAATGGTCCTGGGCGCGAAAAGAGCGTCGAGGGGATTACCCCGCGCCTGGCGGAGAATGTCGTGTGCCTGCTCGGGACGAGCGTGGATCGGGGCGGTCACAGGCGATTCACTTTTTCAACGCCGATTCCTTTTCCAGGATCGCGACGGTGGTCTTCATCACCGTGTCCGGGTTGAGCGAGATGCTGTCGATGCCTTGCTCGACCAGAAACTGTGCGAAATCAGGATAATCACTGGGTGCCTGGCCGCAGATGCCGATCTTGCGCTTCTTCGCGCGACAGACCTGAATGACCTGCGCGATCATCTTCTTCACGGCGGCGTTCCGTTCGTCGAAGATGGGCGCGACAATTTCGGAATCGCGATCCACGCCGAGGATGAGTTGGGTGAGATCATTCGACCCAATGCTAAAGCCATCGAAGATTTCCGCGAACTCTTCGGCCAGGATGACGTTGCTGGGGATTTCACACATGACGTACATTTCCAAACCGTCCTGGCCGCGCTTGAGTCCGTGCTTTTCCATCTCGGCCTGGACGCGCCGGCCCTCCTCGACCGTGCGGCAGAAGGGAATCATCACCTTGAGGTTGGTGAGGCCCATTTCCTCGCGCACCTTTTTCACCGCACGGCATTCGAGGGCGAAGCCGGCCTGGTAGCGCGGGTGGTAGTAGCGACTGGCACCGCGAAAGCCGATCATCGGGTTCTCCTCGGCGGGCTCGTAGGCTTTGCCGCCGATGAGGTTCGCATATTCGTTGGTCTTGAAGTCGCTCAAGCGCAGAATGACGTCCTTGGGATAGAACGCCGCCGCAATCATCGCCACACCTTGCGCGAGCTTGTCCACGAAAAACTGCGGCTTGTCGGTGTAGCCGAGGGTGAGTTGATCGATCTGCGCCTTTACGCCCGCATCCGTGAGTCGGTCGTAATCGAGCAACGCCAGCGGGTGCACCTTGATGTAGGTCGTGATGATGAATTCCTCGCGGGCCAGCCCAACGCCATCGTTCGGAATGAACGAAAGCGAAAACGCCTCCTCCGGGTTGCCGAAATTCATCATCACCTTGGTCCGCGGGCGGGCCAGGCCTTTCAAATTGGTGCGCTGCACCTCGAACTGCAATCGCCCTTCATACACGAATCCCGTGTCGCCCTCGGCGCAACTCACGGTGACCATCTGGCCGTCCTTCAACAACTCCGTGCCCTGCTCGGTGCCGACAATTGCCGGCACGCCCAGTTCGCGGCTCACGATCGCGGCATGACACGTGCGACCTCCCCGGTTCGTCACGATGGCGGTGGCCTTCTTCATGATCGGTTCCCAGTCCGGATCGGTTTTGTCGGTGACCAGAATCTCACCCGCTTTAAACTGCCCGATGAACTGCGCGCTCTTGATCACCCGGACCGGACCGGTGGCAATCTTCTCGCCCACGCTGCGACCCGTGACGAGTACCGCGCCGCGCTGCCTTAACTTGAAAATCTCACTCGCGTCCACGTCCTTGCGCGACTGAACGGTCTCGGGCCGGGCCTGCAAAATGAAGAGTTCTCCCGTGCGACCGTCTTTCGCCCACTCAATGTCCATCGGCGTCGGATGGCCCTCCTTCGCCGTGTAATGGTCCTCGATGAGGCAGGCCCAGCGCGCGAGTTGGAGGATTTCGGAGTCGGAAATGGCAAAGGTGGCCCGGTCGCCCGGAGGCACCGGAATATTCTTCACCATTTTCCCCCCGCCGATGTCATAGACGAGTTTGAATTCCTTCGTGCCAATAATCTTTTGCAGAACCGGTTTGAAGCCGGCTTTCAGCGTCGGTTTGAAAACACAATATTCATCCGGATTGACCGAGCCTTGCACGATGTTTTCACCAAGGCCGTACGCGGCATTGATGAGCACGGCATCGCGGAAACCGGTCTCGGTGTCGATGGTGACCATCACTCCCGACGCCGCGAGATCAGCCCGGATCATGCGCTGCACCCCGATGGACAGGGCGATTTTGAAATGGTCGAATCCTTGGTCGAACCATTTGATAAACTTGAGGCGGGGAGCGGCGGACGGCGGAATGGCAACCGTGGTCACCGTTCCGCCGGCGGTGCTCCGGGTCCGGCTGAGGGGCTTGTTCCGGGTGGCGGTATTCATTTCCATAATGGATCTTTCCATTGCAAGTTAGACACCGTGCGTTTTTCAAGCTTGCCGAAACTTGGCGAAGACTGGCCCTGGATTGCTGAACGCGGGTCAAAAAACTGCGGGCGGCAATTTTTGACACCCCGGACTCACGTGCCGGTGGATCGCGTGGAGTCGTCGAGCAATTGAATTCCCGGTTTCTGAAAGCGGATGCGACGTGCCTTGTAAAGTTTGCCGAGCGCCTGTTTGAAGGCTTTTTTGCTGACGCCGAAAGTTCGCCGAATCGTCTCGGGTGAACTTTCGTCGTCGAACGCCAAATGACCGCCGTTCTTTTCCAATGCCTGGACGATCTGGTCCGTGAGCGCCGCCACGCGTTGGTATCCCGAGGCGTCGAGGCTCAGATCGATCTTCCCGCCCGGATGGATGGCGCGCACGAAACCCTTTAGCTTCTGGCCGGCTGTCAACGGCGCGAAAAGTTGATCGTGGTAGAGCAGTCCGCGGTGGGCGTTTTCCACAATGGCGTTGTAACCGAGCGGGGTCTTGCCCGTGATGAGGAGGCTGACCGGTTGGCCATCGTGGTAGGCCGGCCGTTCGCGATTGAGATGTCGATGCAGCCGCGTGGTTGCCACGATGCGTTCGGTCTTCGGATCGAGCAACACGTAAACCACCACGTGTTGTCCGACGCGCACGGGGATGTCTTGTTCGCGGAACGGCAGCAACAAATCCTTGGCCAGGCCCCAGTCCAGGAACGCGCCGACCTGGCGGTTGACGCTGATGACTTTCAACCAGGCGAACTCACCCACCGTGGCGTGCGGCGTTTCGGTGGTGGCCACCAGCCGGTCCTCGGAATCGCGGCACACAAAGACATCCAGCTTTTGCTTCGGCGCGAGGTCGCGCGGAATCAGGCGGCCGGGCAAGAGGATTTCGCCGAGGGTCCCGCCGTCGAGATAGATGCCCGGTGCCGCGGCCCGGACCACGGAGAGAATATTGCGTTTGCCGATGATTGCCATGCGACCGCAGCGTAGGCGCTTCGGCGGTTCACCGGGAGAAAAATCTCCGTTTGGTTGGTCGCCCCTCAATTTCTTGCAAGCGGGTTCACGCCATTTCTGGCCAGCCAGCAACGGAGTTGCGCCAGTAGCCCACGGCGTGAGCCGTGGGAAGAATGATGGAAACGGAACAAGCTGCGGAGCAGCGCCAGACGGCCTTGTTTAAAAGGCCCTCCTCGGTCGCCCCTGCCGGGGCTTTTTACAATTCGGACAGCGAACCCACGGCTCACGCCGTGGGCTACCCACTGACGCTGCTCCGCAGCTTCCGCAGGGGGCGCAAGTGCAAGAAACCGAGGTGAGCCCCTCTGGCCTGTTCGCGCGGGCCTCGCGCGCTTGCCAACACTTTAAAATCTGACAATCTGATTTTGTGAATGAGAAGTCCATTTCCGTGACCGCCGCAGCCCGGAATTTTGCCGACTGCGTCAACCGTGCCCACTACCAAAACACCACCTTCGTGCTCCTCAAAAACGGCGCTCCCGTTGCTCGGCTCATTCCGGACGGCGAAAAGCGCTGCACCGGACGCGACCTGGCCGAGGCATGGTCCACGACCGACCTCACCGACGCCGACGCCCGCCGGTGGAATGCTGATCTTAAAGCGGCTCGTCAGGCGCTCAAAACCCCGGTGGATAAATGGCGGTAATCCTTGATGCCGACGTAATCATCGGGGCGAGAAGGGCAGTTTCGACCTGAAGGGTTGGGTGGCGGGCCGGCCCAACGATGCTTTTGAAGTTGCCGCGAGCACCGTGGCGGAACTCTGGCATGGCGTGGAGCGGGCCTCGGGGACGCAACGGGCCAAGCGCGAGCGTTATTTGCAAACAGTCATGGCCGCGCTTCCCATCATCCCCTACACGGAGCAGACCGCTTTTCAGCACGCGCGGATCTGGGCCGTGCTGGAGGCGAAGGGGAAAATGATCGGTTACTACGACCTCATCGTTGCCGCCACCGCCCTGGAACGCGGGAGTGAGGTCGCCACCTTCAATCGCCGCCACTTCGATCAGGTTCGCGGCTTGCACGTAGTAGAACCGACTTAGTGAGGACGTTCGGAGGCATAATTTATCTCTGGTGAATCCAATTCATGTCGATTTGTGTTCAATCGTGGTTTCCGCATAGGCGACCGGCGAATAAGCTTGCCCCGTACCCGGATTCTGGCGAAATCATTGGCGTTAAATGGTTGGAGAGATGGCTGAGTGGTTTAAGGCGCACGCCTGGAAAGCGTGAGTAGCTAAACACTACCGTGGGTTCGAATCCCTCTCTCTCCGCCACTTTCATAGACACCCTGTAAACATTGGGTGTTATTCACTTTTGTTGATCCGATTGTTTCCAAAGTCAGAATCAAATTCAGAATAATAACGCCAATAACGGCCTTCTGACGCTCCTTTGGAATGAGTTCCTCCGCGACCGAACCCATTCCTCCATGCTCCTAAAACACCTGTTCGGTGAATTCCTTCTTTTCGTGTAGTCACTTCGCCATGGTCCTGGCTTGCCCAAGTCTCGGCTGCCTTGAACTCGTGCCAAGGGTCACGGGCATCCGGTTCGTACAGGCAGCCGCTGATCTGGTGCCCTCATCGCCCCGTTCTTTAACGAGGAGCGTTGCCAGCACATCTGAATGCGCATATCCCGACAACCCTTGCTCCCTCCGCCGCTCTGTCCTTTAAGGAATACGTTACCAGTAAATCCAGATGAGCACGTGCCTACACTTGGCCACCGATCCTTCCTTTTTAAGTGGCTCCAATTCTCCGCTCAGCGGGCTTGAGTTTTGAAAACCTCTCCCTGTCCCTCCGGCAGCGGCCCTCACCCGCCAGGCTCGCACCATTCCAGCTTCGCAACTTGCAGGTGATCCGGCGATTTTCACGAAGCTGCGCATGGCTGCTCCTCACTCTTGAGCGAAGCAGTTCGTGCATGTCCATCCGCCTCCTCCCCGCGCCGGACTCGCCGCCCCGATTCCGTCGGTCCAATAGAGACGGCCGCACAACATGGTTCGTTGAATACTTGTCAAATGAAGAATTCGAGGCGTGCAACCGGCCAACGCGCTTTCTTCGCGAATGCCATCTCCCGCGCGCGGATGCCGGTCGCTCCCGCCGCTAACGCGGCGAGCCTCGCGCCGTCACTGGTTTGCCAACGTCCTCCCCCGGCGCTCCGACGCTTGGACTCGCGCGCGCATCGGACGCCTTCTCTGGTTCGCACGTCCTCTGGGCAATTCCATCCGTCCTGGTTGTTCCACGCGCCACGCGCCCGCGAGTCCCCGGCACGCAACCTCGCCGCCAAGGCGGCTCGATTTGGACGCTCACGCTGCGCGACATCATTTCGCGCCGCTCTTGAACATGCCCTCGATTTGCGCCCTCAATTCCCGTGTGCGCTTCTGGGCCGCGAGATGTTGCTGAGGTGACATCTCTTTTTCCAGAGTGTCACGGAGCTTTGCGGCCTTTTCGTCTGTTCCCGCGGCCAAGTTAGACCATGCATATGCTGCCACGTCATCTCTCTTCACGCCTTGGCCAAGGTTGTAGCAGGCGGCAAGAAAAGTTTGGGCAGCGGCGTAATTTTGATCGGCAGCCTTCCGAAACCACTTCACCGCTTCCACTTCATCTTTCGCCACGCCTGTGCCAGTGGAGTAACAGAAGCCCAGACTGGTTTGAGCAGCGGCGTAATTCTGCTCCGCAGCCTTGCGAAACCATTTCACCGCTTCCTTGGAGTCCTTCGCCACGCCTTGCCCCTGGCCGTAGCAGTAGCCCAGATGGGATTGAGCCTGGGCATGATTCTGGTCGGCGGCCCTGCGATACCACTTCACGGCTTCTGCATAATTCTGTTTCACGCCTTCGCCTTCCTCGTAGCAGATGCCCAGATTCAGTTGAGCCATGGCGATGTTCTGCTCGGCGGCCTTGCGATACCAATTTACCTCTTCCGCGTAGTCCTGCTGCACGCCTTGGCCCTTGCTGTAGCAGTAGCCCAGATTTAGTTCAGCCGGAGCGAAGTTCTGATTCGCGGCCTTGCGATACCACTTCGCCGCTTCCGCGTAGTCCTGCGCCACGCCTGAGCCATTGGCGTAGCAGATACCCAGAAA
>JAYUBJ010000717.1:0-2892 GCA_043740915.1 Verrucomicrobiota bacterium | reverse complement strand
TGTCCCCAGTCCCCTCAGTTCGCTTCAGTACCCGGCCGATTGGGCTGCTTGCCGGCGCACCAGCGTCACCATTTTTCTCCACGAGGCCGCGAGGAATTTCGGTGAGGCAAGACTTTCCAACGCGTATTTGCCCGTGGCTTGCGCGAGATCGAGATCGGCGATAATAACGGCTTCGGCGCGATTATTGGCGAGACGCAGGAGCCGCGCGTCGGGGCCGACGATCTTGGAGTCGCCGGCGGACCATTTGGTGCCGCCTTGAGGACCGACGGAGTTGGCGAAGACGTAGTAGATCGCGTTTTCAAAAGCGCGCACGGCGATGCCGTCACACCCGCTCCGTTTGCGGCGCGAGACGGCGAGCGAATCCAGGCCGGCGTTGGGATGGAAGAGAATTCGTGCCCCGGTCATCACGGCGAGGCGGACAAGTTCGGGGTAGCGCCGTTCGTGGCAGATGATCGCCGTGGCGGGAATACCGTCGATCTCGAACAGCGCGATGGCATTGCCGGGCGTGAAGACGCGCCGGTCCGCCGCGGTAAGCTGACACTTCGCATAGCAGTGTACCATGCGCCCGCGCCTGTCAAAGACGACCAGGCAGTTCTGCAAGACGCGCCCGCGAAACACGGGCGAGCCCATGAGGACGTTCACGTGAAAACTCGCGGCGAGCACGCTCACCTGCGCGAGTGCGTTATTAAGTTCCGTTGGCTTGAGCGAAGAGAAATCGCAGGCATAGCCCGTTGTGGCACATTCCGGGAACAGCACGGCATCCGCGCCGCGCTGAACGGCGGTGCGGAGCGCGGCTTCGATTTTGGCGAGGTTGCCGGCGATGGTCGGCGCAAACCTCATCTGCACCGCAGCGACCCGCAGGTGCGGGCGGGCATGAGAAGCGCGACGGGTGTTCACGGCTGGCAGGTTAAGATGAAATCGGGAGAGGAGCAACATCGGCTAATAGGCAGCGGAGTTTCAGAACGAGCCTCCTCACGTCGACGGCTACAAGGTTCATGGAGAGACTCCATGGCCTTCAAAATGCGCGAGTCAGGATCCCGAACCGCAGTGGAGCGCCGGTTGCCGATCCGGCACGAGCGGTTCATGGAAAGAAAGAACGGTTGTAACTCTGGAACAACAATGCAAAAAGCGAGAATGCGCACAGCATTCTCTTTGAAATGATTTTGTCCTTAACTTGCCCGGTGTTATCCCGTAGTTTCACCAGTCTTGATTTTTGATTCATGAAAAAACCGTCGTTGCTCGTCATTTTTCTCACCGTTTTCATCGACCTCGTCGGGTTCGGCATCGTGCTGCCATTGCTGCCGGTTTACAGCGAGAACTTCGGCGCGCCGGGGTGGATGGTCGGCGTCATCATGGCGTCGTTCTCGGCCATGCAGTTCCTGTTTGCGCCGGCGTGGGGGCGGTGGTCGGATCGCGTCGGACGCCGCCCCGTGCTGCTCATCAGCAATTTTGGTTCCGCCGTTTCCTATGCGCTTTTCGCCGTGGCTTCCGGCTTGAAAGGTGACACCGCACTCTGGCTGCTGCTGGTCTCGCGGATTTTTGCGGGCATCTGTGGCGCGAACATTTCGGTGGCTCAAGCCTATATTGCGGACATCACGCCGCCGGAAGACCGCTCGAGGCGCATGGGCCTCGTCGGCATGGCGTTCGGGCTGGGCTTTATTTTTGGTCCGGCGTTGAGCGGCCTGAGTCTCGCGGGCTTCAATGTTTTTGGCCTCAAGTTCAATGGCTTCGGACCGACGGGGCCGGGTTGGGTGGCGGCGGTGTTGTGCGCGGGAAATTTTCTGCTCACGCTCGCCATCCTGCCGGAAAGCCGCCAGCCAGACGGCGACCCCGCCCCGCAACGTCCGCGTTTCGAGCAGTGGACGCACACCCTCGGTCGGCCGCAGGTGGGCTTGCTGGTATGGCTGTTCTTTCTCGCCACGTTTGCCTTCAGTTGCTTCGAGACCACGCTCGGCCTGCTCGTGCTCGACATTTTCAAGCTCGACGTTCACAAGCCCGACGACGCCAAGGTCATTGGGTATCTGTTTGCCTACTGCGGCATTATTGGCGCGCTCGTGCAAGGCGGGGCCATTGGGCGAGCGGTGAAGAAACTCGGCGAGCCGGGTCTCATCACGATGAGTCTGTTCCTCACGGCGGTGAGTCTCGCGCCGCTGCCGTTCGTGTCGAGCTGGGGCGCGTTGCTGGGCGTGCTGGCGTTGCTGGCCATCGGATCGAGCCTGGCCCGGCCGCCCATTTTCGGATTGATTTCCATCCTGACGCCGGCGGGCGAGCAGGGCGCGACCATTGGCGTGGCGCAAAGCTTCGGCAGCCTGGCGCGCATCGGGGGGCCGGTGTTTGCGGCCACGCTGTTTCACTATAGCCCGAAGGTGCCGTATCTGGTTTGCGCGGGCGTGTCGCTCGTGGCGGCGCTACTGGCGTGGAGGAAATTGCACAAGGCGGTGCATCCCACCCTATGAGTTGTGATGGCTGGTCGCGGATTGGTTGAAACGGGGTATGATCCGGAACATCATCTTCGACTGGTCGGGCACCCTGGTGGACGATTTACCCGCAGTGTGGCGCGCGACCAATTACGTATTTACACAAGCGGGCCGGCCCGCGCTCTCCCTGGACCAGTTTCGCGCCGAGTTCAGCCTGCCGTTCACGCCGTTTTACGATCGCCATCTACCGGGCGTGCCAATGGCGCAACTCGAGGAGTGGTTCCATGGCAAGTTTCGCGAGGTGCAGGACTCGGTGGAGCCGCTGCCCCACGCGCGCGAATTCCTGGTTTTTTGCCGCGCGCACGGACTGCGGACGTTTCTGCTGAGCACGGTGCATCCCGATCATTGGGCGGTGCAATCGGTGCGCACGGGCCTGGGGACTTTTGTGGATCGGCCGTACGTGGGCGTGTGGGAC
>JAYUBJ010000716.1:0-2892 GCA_043740915.1 Verrucomicrobiota bacterium | reverse complement strand
TGCTTCATCCATTCTGAAAAGAATCTCTGCATTTCTCTTTCAGGTTCTGCGTCCGAAAGCTCTGCTGTTGTAACCTCAATTCCATCGAGCGAATCGATGTATAACAAAAGTGACACCGTTGATCCATCGAAGTGGACTTCAAAAGAGGCCTTGCTGCATTTCTTTAACTTTGCGAGCAAGGACGTTGAAAGCATGGAGTCAGGGGAGTGAAATGGCTAACGGAGACGCACGGCGGGTCAGCCTACACCTCGCGGCTCTGGCGACAAGCGAGAATTGCCTGTCTGCAGAACCATACTTTCCATCAGCAGGCTTAGGCAGGATCAATCCGCCGTGAGGGAGAAGGCGCTGGCCAGGAACTTGGGGGTGTCGCCGGTGCGAGTGTCGTGCGAGTGTCGGTTCTCACTATTGACACTTTTGGTGAGTGTGAAGCAGCGCGGGAATTGCCTCGGGTCGTGGCAGGAGTCAGTTCACACTTTTTAAGGTTGAATACACTCTTTACCTCTTCAAACCGCGGCAAGATGACGCTTGCCCCGTGCCCTTGATCGCATAAAATCAACTCCCATGAACCCGGCGCAAAAGCAATTCCCCCCTGAGCCGTGCAGAGCTGTAACGCAAATTCCAACCGGTAAATGAACTGGCTGCCTTTACTGGGTTCCGTCGCAGCATTTGGCTTCATCCGGTGGCGCAAACCGCGGGCTTGCCGGGCTTGGTTGCTCGCCTCCGCGTCGGTCGCCCTGCTGCTGTTCGCGATCCAATACTGCCTGGTTGCCCAACCGGACGCCCAATGGGCGATGCCGTTCTGGCTGCAACTCGCCTACCCGACGATTCATTGGAGCCTGGTGCTGGGATCCGTGGGCGTCATCAGCGGCCTGGTTCTGGTTCATGGCCCGCGCACCGGTGCCATCTGCAAAATCGGCGTGCCGTGCATCGCGCTGCTGTTGCTGGCGGGTTTCACTGTACCCGCCTGGCAAAACCTTCGTCCCGATCCACCTCCACTTCGCGAGCCGCGCCAATCGAGTGACGGGGTAATTTTACAAAGCTCCGCGGTCACTTGCGCTCCGGCGGCGGCCGCCAACATCGCAACTTCGCTGGGAAGACCCATGACGGAAGGGGAACTGGTGGAGCGGTTCGGCACGAAGCCGGACGGCACCACGCCCGCGCAAGTGGCCTATGGCATGGGCCGGCTCGGCTTTCAGTGGCGGAAGCGAACCGTGCCGGATCACCGCATTCAGGCCCTCACACCCCCGGCCATCCTCTTCGTCAGCTACGACACCCACGCGGTCGCGTTTGTCGGGATGACCAACGGCGGCCTGGCGGAGATTTTGGACCCGCTCGGCGGTCGCAAATTGTGGCGGCCGGAACTTCTGGCGGAGATATGGGCAGGGCACGCCATCGAGTTTCGCCGAGCCACGCCCTGAACAATTCGCCAGGCCCGTCTTTCTCCCCGCCTGCGAGCCAGAGCCGTCGCGCCCTTGGCTGCTCTGCTCAACCGAAAGCTTAATGCGTGGCGCAGCCGATCTTGCCCACGGCCACGATGAAGGAGATCACGCAAATGATGAGCAGCACAGGGTTGCCAGTGGCGGCGAATTTGTGGATGGCGTAGCCGAGTATGCAACCGATTCCCACCCACGCCGCGATCGCTGAATAAAATTTCATGCGCGCACCTTAGCGGATTCAGGCGGAGATTCAAGCCCCCATCGTATTACCCAAACACCAGAGTATTTGCGGCGAAAGAGCGCATAAAACACATGGAAAAGTTGATTGAACAGAAGCGAACGAAGGAAACAAAGATGGATTTTGACTTCGTTTGCTTGGTGGTCTTCTCGGAATTTGAATTCCGCCGGGCGTCCGCAACGACCACGCGCTGCCGACTGCCAGTCTGCGCCAAGGCGTTTGCGGTTCCGTCATTTTGGCAAAAGGCTCAGCCGGAACCATGCCATTGGAAAAACATTTCAACCACGGATCCCGCGCGGGCGGGACGGATGGACACGGATGAACGGGCTTACGTCCGAGCGGAAATCGGCTCACCAAAGAGTGAAAGCAGGTAACCCGGCCGTTCGGTCTAATTATCCGTGTTCATCCGTCCCGCCCGCGCGGGATCCGTGGTAAAAACTCTTCTTCCCATCCGGCGGAAAAACCTTGCCAGTCTTGCTATGTGTTCCCTGCGTTCTTTCGCGGCCAATCTCGGAATTCGGGTTCAGCGTGCTTTGTCGCTGGAAAACCTGCGCCAGCCGCGTAGGATGAGCGCATGAAATCTGGAGCTCGAATGACGGCGGCCACGCTGGTGACGGTGGTGTTTTTCCTGCTGGGCACTGGGGTGTTCTCCCCTGCCCTCGCCCAGGCCAAGCCCGGTCCGAAAACACCGAACATCATTTTCATCCTCGCGGATGACCTCGGCTTTGGCGATCTCGGCTGTTACGGACAGACCAAAATCAAGACACCTCATCTGGACAAATTGGCGGCGGACGGCATCCGTTTCACGCAATGTTACGCCGGCAGCACGGTGTGCGCGCCGTCCCGCTGCGCGCTTATGACCGGGCAGCACACGGGCCATTGCCTTATCCGCGGCAATGCCGCCATCGCCTTGCGCCCGCAGGATGTGACGGTCGCCGAGATGCTCAAGCAGGCGGGCTACAAAACCGGGGTCCTGGGCAAGTGGGGTCTGGGATTGGAGGGCACCACCGGGGTGCCGCAACTGAAGGGGTTTGATCAGTGGCTGGGTTATCTGGATCAAACGCACGCGCATAATTATTATCCCGAGTATCTCTGGCGATTTGATCCGTCCACCGGTTATGACGGGAAAATGCCGCTGGCCAAGAATGCCAACAATCAAAAGGGGCAATATGCGCACGATTTGTTCACGACGGCGGCACTGAATTTCGTGAGGTTGAA
>JAYUBJ010000715.1:0-2905 GCA_043740915.1 Verrucomicrobiota bacterium | reverse complement strand
GCGGCGGATGCGACTAGCGTCTCATAAGAAATCTGCTTTCTGCGTGCAACTCGGTAGCGACAAAAAAATACGGCAACCGGAAAAGTCACCACCATCGGCACGCCTAAGAGCATCAATCGGTGAATGATTTCAGATTGGTCAGGGTTCATCGGTGGGAGTGTTGAACCAAACATGCCACGGAACTCCCGATGGGTCAATAAACCCACCCCCCCCCTCGCCATGCGTGGCGCGTTTATTCTGAATCTGTGTATTTCTTAAGGAAAATACAGATTCTTTAGTGCGTCACAATCCAGACGTTCCGGTAGAACACCGGGTTGCCGTGGCCTTGCAGTTGGATCACGCCGCCCGTCGCGTCTTCCGGCTTGCCGCCACCGGTCGGGCCGGAGATTTCCTGGTTCTCGTGGATCAGCACGCCGTTGTGCTTGACGGTGATCACGGCATTCTTGGTTTTCTTGCCGTCGCCATCGAAGCGCGCGGTCTGGAAGTCGATGTCGTACGTCTGCCATTGCAACGGCGGGAAACACATGTTGACCGACGGCGCGACCTGGCTGTAGATGCCGCCGCATTCGTTGTTCAATCCTTTCAAACCAAAAGAATCGAGCACCTGCACTTCGTAGCGATCCTGCATGTACACACCGCTGTTGGCGCGGCCCTGGCCCCGGCCCGTCGGCTTGAACGGCAGGAGAAACTCCACATGTAACGTGTAATTCTGGAAGCTCTGTTTGGTCTTCGATCCCGCTGCCAGCAAACCGCGGTCGTCCATGTGGCCGCCATCCCAGGCGTCCGCGGTCTTGCCGTCGAACAACACGAGCGCGCCGGACGGCGGCTTCAATCCCTCGGTCGGGCTTTTGCGCATGACTTTCTCCAGCTTGAGGGTGCCGTACTTCACGGATTTTCCGGTGAAAGTGCGGCCGGAGATTTCCGCGCTGCCGGCGTCCTTGTCCTCGCCGACAAATACGGTCTTGCCGTCCTGGGTTTCCCCGTTGACCTCGATTTTGGTTTCACGGTCCCAGCCGTCGCCCGGCAGGCCGCCGCCGTGAAATACGGCGCGAAATTTCCCGTCGCCCAACGCGATGACTTGCGCGGCGAGCTGGTTCTTCTCGCCCTCGGGCGAGGTGATGGTGCCGACGTATTCGCCCTGCACCTTGAAGTCCGGCCCGGCGGTCTTCTCGTCGAGGAACGTATCCTCCTCCGCTTTCGATTCCACCGCGGCGCCCGCCAGCAGCAGCATCGCCAACCAGATTGTATTTTTGATTATCATAAGTCGTGTTTCGTTTCGGACATTTTTACCCCATGCCGGCACGGGGAAAGGTTGCACGGACAATTTGTCGGGCCACGCGCCCGGTTTCAAGGAGAATACTTCGATGCGGCACCACTACTCTAATGTTTAAACCGCAGATGAACGCAGATAAACGCAGATCGGACTTTGGCGCTTGGCCGGGACCAGCCATCGAAACCTCATGCCAAGAAAACAGCGCGGCACGGACGCCACGAAATGAATAACCACAAAGAGCACAAAGAAAACCTTCCGAACAGCATTCTCTGCGTGCTCTGCGTTCTTTGCGGTTAAACAATTCTGTCGGCATCGCTCTGGCGAAGCGGGCGAGCAAGACCTGCGCCTGTCGGAAGCACCGCCAGACGCCGCGTGAAGGCAAGCGGCCTACAGGAATCCAGGTTTATCTGCGTTCATCTGCGTTCATCTGCGGTTAAACTCCCGGCTTCCGGTTTAAGCTGGATAATCCCCTCCCGCTGGCCTAATAACCAAGGAACGTTTTTAGCAACGCGTTTCTGTTATGACCATCCTAGACAATGAGTCAGTCGATCTCCCCACACCCACCGGACCGATGCGCACCTGTGTGTTTCGTCCAGCGGCGGAAGGGCGCTATCCGGGCATCCTCATGTTCTCCGAGATTTTCCAAGTTACCGGACCGATCCGCCGCACCGCCGCCCTCCTGGCCGGGCACGGTTTCGTCGTGGCGGTGCCGGAGATTTATCACGAGTTCGAGCCGGCGGGCACGGTGCTGGCCTATGACCAGGCGGGCGCGGACCGTGGCAACGCGCTCAAGACCGCCAAGGAATTGGCCAGCTACGACAACGACGCCTGCGCGGTTTTGGATTTTCTGAAAACGCAGCCCCATTGCACCGGCAAGCTGGGCGTGCTGGGCATTTGCATCGGCGGGCACTTGTCGTTTCGCGCGGCGATGAATCCCGGCGTGCTCGCGGGAGTTTGTATCTACGCGACGGACATGCACAAACGTGGACTCGGCAAAGGCACGAATGACAACACGCTGGATCGCATCGCTGAAATCCAGGGCGAGTTGCTGATGATCTGGGGCCGCCAGGATCCGCATGTGCCGCGCGCAGGGCGCGCGCGCATCTATAACGCGCTGGCTGATGCCGGCCGGCATTTCACCTGGCACGAGTTCAATGGCCAGCACGCCTTTCTGCGCGACGAGGGCCCTCGTTATGATCCGGAACTCGCGTTGAAATCCTACGGACTGGCGCTGGAATTGTTCAAACGCAAGCTGGGCGAAGGCGATCTGCCCGCCACGCCATCCGCAGGCGCCACCGAATCGCGGCATTGAGGCGGCATGTTGTGCCGGGATTTGATGATCCGGTGGTGTTGAGCGCGGTCGATCAAATCGAGGATCTGACCACCAGCCTCTCGCGGAAAATCTGGCAAAAAATTACCATCATTGAAAACGACCAGAAATAGTTGTGGCCTGCCGGCCGTCAATGGGAATCCCGTCAGCGGATTTACGGAATGTCCAAGTGCCTGTTTGAACGCTCAATGCTGGGTGGAACAGGCCACTGGCCTGTTCCGGCGGGCTACCAGCCCGCCGGGCTTTTCGGCGGCAAGTTGCCGCCGAAAACGGGCTGGTAGCCCGTGCCACCCATTTTTCAG
>JAYUBJ010000714.1:0-2907 GCA_043740915.1 Verrucomicrobiota bacterium | reverse complement strand
CGACGATGGTTTCGAGCAACGGCTTCCCGGCGACATAAACACGGATGTCTTCCGGACGCGCGCGGAGTTTCGGTTCGAGCTGGGTAAACCATTCGGGCGTGAGCAGCGCCGAGACCACGGGGAAACGGCTTGCGAGCAATCGTTGCACGACCTTGATGTTTGTGGCCACGAGCACGCCGGCGCGCTCGTGCTCCTCAGGGCGTTTGAGGGTGCGATACAACGCCAGCTCCGGCGTGTCGAGGGAATGAATCGATTCGATGTGCAGCGTCGCCACGCGCGAATTAAAGCCGGCCGTGGGGAGAATGAAAAGCCCGACGAGAGGACGAGGTAATTCAAACCGCAGCGCGTCGCCAACAAACCAGCGCTGAAATTATCCCCAGCCGTTTGGATTCTTCCATGCGCTGCGAGTAGGGATAACTCACGCTCCGCCAGCAGCGGCAGTATTCCTGCCCAAAACCCGGTGGACCCGCAGCCTCAGTTCGCGGGGACTGAAAGGTTTGGTCACGTAATCGTCGGCGCCCAATTCCAATCCCAAGATGCGGGATGGCTCACTTGTCCACGCTGTGAGCATGATGACTGGAATGTCTGCGGTGGCCGACAGACGGCGCAACATTTCACACACAGCAAAACCGTCGAGTTCGGGCAACATCAAATCAAGCAGGATCAAATCCGGTAAAGTGGCGCGGGCCTTTTCGACCGCCTCCCAACCGTTGACGGCGGTGATCACTTCGAATCCCTCCTGCTGGAGATTAAACGCCACCAGTTCCACGATGTCCGGCTCGTCATCCACGACCAGTATCTTAGTCATAGCCTTCCCGATAGCACGGTCTGCGCGACACCACAACGGCGGGAAGGTTAAGGCGAGGTTACGATTGGCCGGGGTTGTTTGCGATTTCCAAGGCGGTTCAGCGATACACTTCCCGGCGGTGGCGCACTCGGTTGACACGCACGACGCGAATTTCGTCGGCTATTTCATAAACCACGCGGTAGTCACCCACACGGATGCGCCAGTCGTGCTTGCTTCCGGCCAGCTTGCGGCAACCGGGCGGGCGCGAGTTTGTCGCCAGTGCTTGAATCGCCGAGATGACACGGTTGTGCATTCCTGAGGAGAGCCGGGCGAGGTCTTTCTCCGCAGCGCGTTCAAGCAGGACGCGATACATGATCACTTGTGCTTTCGGTCGGCAAGATAGTCCTCCAGCGGGCGGTAGTGGAGCGGCTTGCGGCGGGCGTGCTTGAGCCAAGCTCGGTCATCGGTGTCCTCCACACGCTCCAAGAGTTCTTTGTAATCCTTGATGGGGATGATGACGGAGACGGGTTTGCCTTTGCGCGTTATGATTTCGGGTTCGGGCAAGGTTGCTTTCATGGCGACAAGGTATCAGGCGATTGGTTTCGTGTAAATCGAAGAGCCGTTCCCCGCCCTCGATTGCACGTCTCTTTATCCAGTCCGTTAAATATAACGTCTGTCCCGGTCGCTCCCTGCTCCGCAGCCTCTCCCCAACCAAACCGGAATCAAGCGGCCGGCGGCTTGCCGCTGTGCCGGATGTCTTTGGCCTCGTATAGATAGACCACTTCCTCGGCAATGTTCGTCGCGTGATCGGCAATGCGCTCCAACCGTTTGGAAATCACCATGAGATTCAGGCAGCGCGAAATGGCGTTCGGATTCTCCACCATGAAACTGGACAGCTCGCGATGCAGTTGCTTGTTGAGCGCGTCCACGTCCTGGTCACGCGGAATGACCGCCCGGGCCTTCTCGGTGTTGCCATTCACGAAGGCGTCCAGCGCGTCGTTCAACATCTCCAGACCGATGGTCGCCATACGCGGGATGTCCACATACGCCTTGAGCTGCGGCTCCTGGTTCAACACGATGGCGCGCCGGGCGATCGCCGTCGTTTCGTCCCCCACCCGCTCCAGATCATGCGAGATTTTCATCGCCACGATGATCAGCCGGAGGTCGGTGGCCAGCGGGGCCTTGGAGAGCAGCGCGACCGCCATCTCATCCATCTCCATCTCCAGTCTGTCCAGGATGTCGTCCGCGTCCCGCACCTTGCCGGCCAGCGCCTCGTCGCGGTCCACCAGCGCCTTGAGGGCGTTCTGCAGGGCCGCCGCGGCATGGCTGGCCATGGTCAGCAGTTTGTTTTTCAACTCGGCGAGTTCCTGTTCGTGATGCGTAGCCATGGGTCCGGTTCCAAGTTCAAGGTTTAAAGTTCAAGGTTCAAAGTCAGCGCTGGCGGTTCATTAACCGAAGCGACCGGTGACGTAATCCTCCGTCTGTTTCCTGGCGGGGGCGGTGAATATTTTTGCCGTGGCGTCGAACTCGATCAATTCACCAAGGTAAAAAAACGCCGTGAAATCAGAAATGCGCGCGGCCTGCTGCATGTTGTGCGTGACGATGACGATGGTGAACTCCTTCTTCAATTCCAAAATCAACTCCTCGATCTTCGCCGTGGCAATCGGGTCGAGCGCGCTCGCCGGTTCGTCCATCAGGATGATCTCCGGCTTGATCGCAATGGCCCGCGCGATGCAGAGGCGCTGCTGTTGTCCGCCCGAAAGCCCCAGCGCGCTGGTGGACAGCCGGTCCTTCACTTCGTCCCACAGTGCCGCGCTGCGGAGGCTTTGCTCGACCACGGAATCAAGCTTGGACTTGGCCTTCAGGCCGTGCAGCCGCAGGCCGTAGGCGATGTTGTCGTAGATGGATTTCGGAAACGGGTTAGACCTTTGAAAAACCATCCCCACCCGCTTGCGCAATTCGATAACATCCACGTCCGCGTGGTAAATGTCCTCGCCGCCAATTTTCGCTTTTCCCTCGATGCGGACGTTGTCGATCAGGTCATTCATCCGGTTGAAACAACGCAAAAAGGTGGACTTGCCGCAGCCGGACGGGCCGATGAACGCGGTCACCAACCGCTC
>JAYUBJ010000713.1:0-2915 GCA_043740915.1 Verrucomicrobiota bacterium | reverse complement strand
AGTTGCCCCAGCGCCTTCGCGGCAGCCAGACGCACGTCCTCGTCTGGCGAGTAGAGGAAGGGCTGCAGGCTGGCCACGAACGGGGCAGTGTCGCCTTTGAGCTGCGCGACCAGGATCGGCATTTGCATCGCGAGCGCTTGTTGTGCGGCGGGAGGACCCTGCATGGCGGCGGTGATTAATTCCGGGACAATGTCCGGCTCGGAATGCACCTGGACCGCCGCGATCATGGCCTCGGACGCGAGCGCCGGCCAGGCGCCCGATTTCGTGCGGATCAATTCCCAGATCGTCGGCAGCGCGGCCTCCCCTTGCGGCCAAATCATGGGGAGGAGCCAGATGGCGCGTTGGCAAATGTGTTGCTGCGCGTCCCGCAACGCTTCAGTCACCAGGTCAAGCGCGGCGGCGCGTTGCTCGAGCGGGATGCTTTGCAATAAATTGTAGGCTGCGTCGTTCCGCTGGCCGCCTTCGGTCGGAGGCGCGTAAAGCAGGGTCCGCAAGCGCGCCAACTTTTCGCGCAAGGCATCGTCCGCCGCGGAGGCATCCGCGCGGGCTTGATGCGTGGCCTTCACCCGCCGCCAAAACGCGGAGGCGCTCGCCGGGCGAGTGCCTGTCGCTTGGGTCGGTCCGTTCGGCGCCGGTCGCTTTGCCGTAACCACCTCCGGACGTGAATTGACGAGTTGCACGATGCCCGTGGCGGTGACCAAAAGCACCACGCCCACGAGGACGGCGGTTTTCAATTTTGACATGCTCATAAGCTTGAGAAAGTTCACGGCCAAGGTTGTTGATCCCGTCGGGGCAACTCCGCGCAACGCGGCCGCGACCACCGAGTCAACCAACCCCGCAGGCGCGGCCTGCAGGGCCGCCGCAAAGAGCGGTGTGCTCGCGGTCAAGGCCGGAACGGCAAAGCCGCGCTGGCGGAAAATGTCGGTCATCTGGCTCAAGGCCCGCGTCACGCGCTTTTGGGCCGCATCTTCGCTGGCACCCAGGGCTTGGCCAACTTCGCGCAATGGCTTCTCCTCCAGGAATCGCAGCAGCACCGCCAGACGGTCCTTCTCGTTGAGTTGCAGCAAGGCCTCATCCAACAAGGGCACCAGCGCGGCCCACATCGAATCTCCCGCCGCGCTCAATGTGCCCAGCGCCACCGCCACCTGCTCGCGGCGCTGGCGGCGCAGATCCGTCCGCAATACCCGGCGACATTCCAGGAGGGTCGCTCGATGAAGCCAGCCGGCGACCGTCGGATGTCGCCCGAGCGCGCCCGCCTTCCGGGCCAGCATGACGAACACGTTCTGGCTGACTTCTTCCGCCAGGCTGCGGTTGCCCAGTTGGCGGTAGGCGGTCGCGAACACGAGGTTTGTGTGTTGCCGCACCACCGCCGCGAAAGCCGTTTCGGAACGGCTGGCCGCGAACTCCTGCAAGAGGGTGTTGTCGCCCGTGTTCATTCTGTTACTATACTGCCGCTCAAAATCAAAATCCGCCACGCGATCTCTATTTTCTCCTCTTTTGTTCATTAACAGAAGCGAAGACACTTCGAGCGCGGCCAATCAGGATTGACGGGAATTGTGGACGGGGAGTGTTTCCCCAAAATGGACTTGTGCTGCGGGTGAATCCAAGGAATCCTTGTGACATGACTTCGACGCTGACGAAGGCCGGTCAAACTACGGTGCCAGCGGGCATCCGCCGAAAGTTGGATTGGGACGTGGGCGACACTTTGGATTGGCGCGTTGAAGATGGAAAGGTGGTCGTGCGCGCGATGGAGAGCAAGGCCGAGCCAGACACCAATCCGCGCAAGCTGACGGCGGAGGAATTCGACAAGGCGATTGCCAACTGTAGAATCAAAATGCGCCTCCCCTGGTCTGAACTCCGAAAGAAGTGAAGTTACCCAAAAAAACTTTGCCCGATTTCTTCATGGGCGGCCACGCGGAGGCCAAAGGATGGACCATAGCCACGGATGACGAGGCCCGCTTCAAGACCTATTTCCCAACGGTGCCGCGCATTGTCCCTTAAAGTCTCGCTCCGCTTGATGTCCGGCACGTGTCCCGGTAAGTGGCGTGGTATTGGCTGTCGGGAAGTTTGGTGGAATCAGTCCAATACTTTGGCGGGCGAGTTTCTCGCCGCGCATCGACGGAAATCAATTTCGCCGCATCCATGAAACGCAACTGTATCATCGGTTTAATAGTCCTGCTGGTCGGGGCGTCTGTAGCGATCTTTCTTGCATCGAGAGAACCCGAATATGGTGGCCGGACGTTGAGCAGTTGGTTGGGAGATCTCGATTACGGAATTCCGGGATTCGACCACACGAAATTTGCAAAAGCGGAAGAAGCGGTCCGTCAGATCGGTCCGCGCGCGGTGCCAGGATTGATCAGCATGATGCGTTACGAGGAATCTTCATTTTCAGCGCGGATCCGCAAACTTTTCGCCAAACAGAAGCTCATCAAAATTAAACCGCCACTGTCCGCCGAGCACTTCCAATGGCGCGGTGCTCGGGGTGTTTGGATCTTGGGTCCAAGTGCGAAAGCGACGATTCCACACCTCATAACTCTGCTCACAAATCAAAGCTCCTGGGTGAGAGGTGGCGCGGCCATGGCCTTAGGGAAGACGATTAATCCTCACGAAATGTTGATCGTTCCGGAGGCGATTCGCCTGATCGAAGAGGAATTAGGCGAGCAGGGGAACCTCGTTCTTAGCCCGTCAACCAACGGCGTTATTTTGGTCAACTTCAAACAAAATGGACGCCGATGAAGATCGTAACCTGGTCGTTTTCTGAGGAATTGGTGCCGGAGCCAACCTGCTTGTTCTCGCATTTGTCGATAGTGATATCTGATTCCTGGATTCACCGCCGCGCGGCATTTCACTTTCCGCGAGTTGTCTCAACTCGCAGCGCGTGGCGGAACTGAAGGAGCCCGGGTAAATTCCAACGC
>JAYUBJ010000712.1:0-9503 GCA_043740915.1 Verrucomicrobiota bacterium | reverse complement strand
CCGGCTCACAAACTAAATTGAAAATTGGCCGGTTTGGGGACAGGCTCTAGCTATGCGCTTGCCGAGTCGGCCGAACTGCCCGTTAACCACGACCGTGTTACTCTTACCCAGCAGCTTGCAAAGTTGACTCGCGGTCGCGCAACACTCCCGGCAGTCGTAGTGCATACGGAGCAACTACAGATCACCGGCGCGCAAGATGTCGTTCGCAGACAGAGCGCGACGGAATTGCTCGGCGGAAATGTTCACAAACTTTTCCGGACGTCGAATTTCGATTTTATGCGGGCAGGTCACCCGCACTCCGTCACTTCGCCATCACGGTTTCAACTTCAGCGGGCCTTGCGATCAGCACTCCATCCCTCACGCGGTTCTTCATTTCCTGCTCCTTGCACCAGCCTTTGATTTCGACGTCGTTGAAAATCTTGCCCAGCACGCGGCGCAACAATCCCTTGAGATTTGGATTCTCCAGATCGCCGAGACAACGGATGGCTTCTTCCTTGTAGGTCTCGAGCAGGGTGCGGGCGCGGGTGTCAGCGTGCAACTCGGTGTAAAGCGATTCGATTTGTCCGAAGCTCGTGCCGGCCGGTAATTGGCGGCGCCACACCGAAGCGAGCATTCCCTTCTGCGCGTCCTTCGCCTTGTCGTGCGCCACGGCGAGGAGGAGGCTTGGACGCAGGCTGGCGAGGTCGTTGGTCTCGCCGGTGGCGCCGATGTCGCTCAGGTCATCGCGAATCTGGTAGGCGATGCCGAGCGCTTCGCTGTAGGTCGTCAACACATCCTCGACTTCTTCGTGTTGTTCCACGCCGGCGTAAAGCGCGCCGAACCGCAGCGCGACCTCGAAGGCGGGCGCGGTCTTTTTGCGGAAAATATCGAGCACTTGGTGCTGCGTGAGCGGTTGCGGGCTGCGCGCCCAGCAAAGCTCCGCGCCCTGGCCGCGGCAAAGTTCGCGCTGGCCCCGGGAGGCGACGAGGAGCATCTGCACCTTTTGTTCGGCGGATATTTTGCTCGCGCCGATGAGCCGGTAGCCTTCACCGATGAGCAGGTCGCCCACGTTTAATGCGACGGCGGTGCCGTATTCCTCGTGCAAAGTCTTTTCGCCGTAGCGCAGCGCATCGTTGTCCTCGATGTCGTCGTGGATGAGTGAGGCCTTGTGGAAACATTCGACGGCGATGGCAATTTTCTTGATGTCGTCGGGCAGCGGCGCGTTGGTGTCCGTGCGCAGCGCCTGAAACGTGGCGACGGCGAGAAAGGGACGCCAGCGTTTGCCGGCGCGGCCCAGCCATTCACGCGCGATGCGCTCCGTCTCGCCCTCGCCGTTGCCCATGATGGTGTCGAGCGAGGCGGGCGTGAACCAGAAGTCCACTTCGTCGCGCAAGGCGCCGAGGTCGAGGCGGCGCGTTTTATCATCGCTCGTGAGGTGGATGTAGTCCCAGACCCAGTCGAGATCGACGGTCGTGTCGATGCAGTCGTCTTGCAGCAGCGGCACGGCCACACCGGGAATCGCGGCGGCTTCCATGTAGGGGAAGGCGCGTTCGAGCACGCTGAGACAGCTCACGCCGACGATGGCCTCGACTTTGCCCGTTTGAATGAGCGACATGACGATGGCCGAACCTTCGGCGACGAGCGTGGCGTAACCAAGTTTCTCCGCCTCCGCCTGGAGGTCCTGGATGGTGCATAAGCCGCACTGTTTGCAGAGCAGGCCGAATTCATCGAACGGCGCGGGGCATTTGCTCTCGACGCGCAGGCATTTGGGCAGCAGCAGCAAACGGCGCTCGAAGGGCACCGCCGCGAGCTGCTCGCGCCACATTTCGTTGTTGATGAGCACCCCGAGGTAGTCGCGATATACCGGATCGCATTGGAGCATCCCGACCACGCGGTCGGCGTGGATCTTGAGGTCGTCGGTGGGCAGCGGCGGAATGGGGTTGAATTCGGCGACGTAATTTCGCACGACTTGCAAGTAATGATTCCGCTCGACGCTCGTTTGGGGAATGTTTTTCTTGGGCGTGCGGACGCGCTGCTGCACCACGTGCTTGGGGATGCTGACGCTTCCCGGGGTGAAACTGCCGGGTGGATTCAACGCGATTGGCTGCATAGTCGGGTTTATTGACGTTCGGTTTTAATAATTATTCTAAAACCGGCCCGCCTGAAAGGTTATTTTTAAGTGTCGTCCATCAATCAACCCGAATTCAAACAAACAAACCGCCGCTTGACGGTGAAAACCCCGGGGCACAGGCTCCCCACATGAACACTGGCGAGAAGCAATGCTCCGTCAACTTGGACGCGGCAAAAGCGACCAATCCCCAGCTCTTGAATTCCCAAACCGCCCTGTCTTTCGGAATCGTCATCCCCACCCGTTCAAGGTCCCGGTTTCTGCCCCGGACGCTGGGCCAAGTCCGCAGTCAAACTTACCCCGACTGGCATTGCGTCCTGGCGTCGGATGGTCCCAGCACAAAAACCCGCGCACTGTTTGACCAGCACACGGAGGGAGATCCGCGGTTCTCCTATGTGGAACTCGCAGTGCCGGCAAATGATTGGGGTTTGGCACCCCGGTTGCGCGGGTTGGAAGTGCTCGCGTCCTTGCCGCAGTGTCCGGATTATGTCGTTTTCTGGGACGACGATAACAGCTTCTCTCCCGAGGCGCTTACCAATATTGCCGGGGCGTTGCGACAGAACGAGTCAACCGACCTGCTCATCGCGCCGATCTACAGTCAGCTCTCCCAACTGCCGAGGCCGGGGTTGAGCTTCCACGACTGGAAATGCGGGGATGTGGACACGGCGAATTTTGTGGTGCGCCTGGAGCTTGCCCGGCGGCTCTACCCAGATGATGCGGTAACGAATCTGCGCAGCCAGGACCATCGGTTTTTCGCGCGGGTGAGGGCGGAAAAACGGCATCGCATTGCCCTGGCGGACATCCAACCCATTGGCCGATACGACGGACTTCGCTGGCTGGTGATGCTCCGTTGGCGGTTGCAGATTCCACCGGTGGGCCTCGACGGACGCGGCTGGTACGAACCCCTGAAACGCTGGCTGCGGCGGTGAGCCAAGTCTGAAACCGCCGCTTGACGCTAAAAATACTCAGGCGCAGGCTCACCGCATGACCACCGACGGGAAGCGGTTCTGGCCTTCACCCCCGACCACAAAGTCCTGGCCAGCGCCGGAATGGATGGCGCAGTGAGGTTGTGGGATCTGGGGGGGGAAGACTCTGTCGAGCCCTGACTGCCGACGCAGGCGGCGCGAGCGCAGCGAGCAGCTACAGGGAACGTGGCTGAAGGAGGGAAATGCTCGCTCGGCTCGCCTCGCTGCGCTCGAGCTAGGATTCGACGGAGTCTCATCCCACCAGGGGGAATGGCGCTTACATAAGGCCAAGCCTGCGCAGGCGGGCGTTTTTGCGGTGTTCATTGCGCTTGGGGCGGTCGCGGAATTGGCGTAGTGGTCAGCGTAGGGGTCAGACTATAGATTGATTCTATTTTGGCTTTACACAAAAAGAAAAGGGGTCCTAAACATTGACACAGTTGGCCGGCGAGGTTGGCATTCCGGCATGTCAAAAAGGGGTCACCCATTAGCGTGAGCGGTCAAGCGGGAAAAAAGATTTCCGGCAGCCAGCCTCTTTTTTATTAGAAGCTGTCTTGGTCTTTTCGGGCCATTGCGGGCGGCGTCCAAGGTGCAATTCGTGCCTGTCATTTCCGTTGTTGATTCGGATGCGATCCGCCCACCCGGGCGGTAATCCGTTCAACCAGTCAGGTTTCTTTCGGGCCCGCGCCAGTAAGAGTCTTTGACGATGAGACCGGGATAGGCGGGCAAGACAAAGTTGCCCGTCTCGCGTTCGACGAGTTGGAGCCCGCGTTGGTTGAGGAGCGGAACCAACGGGGCCAGTCGGGTGGCGCGGATTTGTTCGCGCGACCAGCGCGGCCCGCGTTGGCGGGCGGGATTAGAGGGGGTTATCACAGTCTTTTCGTTTGAACTGTACACGCCAACCATAGCACGCGGGGTGCCAATGAAAATAGACGCGTGGGACAGCTTCTCGGCTACGAACCAAGTGAAAGCTTGCCTACATCTGACTGAACTGGATTGACGACGGGGCGTTCATTGCGTAGGATCAGTTGTTACCGGCAGCGGCGGAAGAGACAATCAAATGACAATTGACAAACTGGGGCACTGTTTAGGACCCCTTTTTGACCCCTTTTCGGCCCAAGCGCATGCAACCCCAGCAAAACGACAGTTCGCAAACTGCGAATAGCAAACGGCAGTGGCTGCGGCTGTTCGTGGTTGCTGTAATCGGACTTTTCGCCGTGGTGATGGTCTCGAAGCTGGATTGGGGTCATTATTTTCCCGCACCACGTTTCCCCAGCGCCCCGGTGTCGAAGCAAGCCGTCAAGCCTGCGCCCAAGAGCGTCATCAAGGGAATTAGTGGCCGCCTCCATTTGCGAGGCACCCCACCGCCGGAGAAGGTGCTACCCATCGACCCTGCCTGCGCGAAATTGCACCCGACCCCGCCCACCACGCATTTTTATGTGGTGAGTGGGCAGGGTGAACTTGCGGATGTTTTTGTTTACCTCAAGTCGGGATTAGAGGGGCAAAGTTTTGCGGTGCCCGTTCAACCCGTCGTGCTCAATACCATTGGCTGCGTTTACGAGCCTTACATCTTGGGACTTCAAGCCCGGCAGATCCTGCGGGTGAGAAACCAGGGCCCGTTGCTCCACAATGTTCATCCAATGCCTGTCGTCCCCGGCAACAAAGAGGTGAACAAGGCGCAACTTCCCAACGAGGATTTGGAATTCGTTTTCGACCAGCCGGAGCTGTTCATCAAGTTCAAATGCGATGTGCCATCGTGGATGTTCGCCTATGTCTGCGTCCTCGACCACCCGTTCTTCGCCGTCACGGACAAGGCTGGCGCGTTTGCATTGCCCAATGTGCCGCCGGGAAAATATGTGATCGAAGCGGTGCACCGGAAAGCGGGAGTCCTGACGCAGGAAATCACCTTGGGCCCAGACGGGAGCCAGACGGCGGACTTTGTCTTTGAAATGAAGGCGCAGCCGTAAGGAACGGCCATTGCGGTTGGTTGGGTGGTGCTTGGGAGTCCATACGCAAACGGCGACGAAGGAGCGCGAACTCAAATGAAATTACGAAACCACCGGGGATTGCTGGTGTTTAGCTCGTCACCAAGCACATGGCACTCAACCAAAACGACCCGCTCCAATCGACGGTGAACAAGCTCCGGTTCATCTGGCTCTTCCCCGTTACGGTGATCGGCCTGTTCTTGTTGGTGATGGTCGCCCGGTTGGGTTGGAACCATTGGTTTGCGGATGACCCGACGGCAAAACAAATTATCCGGCCCGCACCCAAATCAGTTGGGGGCGGGCGCGCGTCGGTCGTTGCGCCCGCGCAAGCGACGGCCACGGAATCTTCCGGCAGGGCAGCGACCCCGCACGCCGCGGCCAGTCCGGTGCCGGAACGGTCGGTACCCGTAAACGCGCCCGCGGACGTCCCCCCGATCACACCCACGCCGGCAGCACCGTCCAGCACTGGCGGCGTGTTGATCCAACCCAGCGCCGGTTCCCGGATTTTTGGCCGGGTCCGATTGCAGGGCATACCTCCGCCCGAGAAGGTGCTCCCGCTCGATGCCAATTGCGGTAAATTGCACGCCACCACACCCACGACCCGATTTTACGTCGTAAGCGAGGAAGGTGGACTCGCGGACGTTTTCGTTTACCTAAAATCGGGATTGGGGGGAGGGAACGATTTTGATAATCCACCTCCGCCTGTCTTGCTTGATCAAGTGGGCTGCGAATACACGCCTTATGTATTGGGGCTGCAAACCCGGCAGACCTTGGTGGTGCGAAACTCCGACAATTTCCTCCACAACGTTCACCCGCAGCCAGCGGTGGCCGGCAATCGCGAAAGCAATCGCGCGCAGCTTCCGAAAGCGGAATTTGGTTACGTCTTCGAACAGCCGGAACTATTCCTCAAGTTCCGATGCGATGTGCATCCGTGGATGTTTGCTTATGTTTGTGTGCTCGATCACCGGTTCTTCGCCGTCACGGACAAAACCGGCGCCTTCGTGCTCCCGAATCTGCCACCGGGAAAGTACGTGATCGAAGCGGTGCATCGGAAGGCCGGGATATTGGCGCAGGAAATCACGATTGGCACGGAGGACCGCCAGACGGCGGATTTTATTTTCGCCGTCCAGCCCGGACCGTGAATGGTTGCGTCTCCTCCCGCGCCCCTTTTCCCTTCCGCGAATGTGAAACCTGCTCCATGCTGTAGCTGTATGTCAGGTTTAATCGCAATTGTGGGCCGCCCGAATGTCGGCAAATCCGCGCTGTTTAATCGCATCGTCGGCAAACGCATCGCCATCGTGCATGACCAGCCGGGCGTCACCCGCGACCGCGTCAGCGCCGAAGCCGAATGGAAGGGCCGCCCCTTCACGCTCGTGGACACCGGCGGCATCGGCCTGCTGCGCGGCGAAAAGGCGGGCGACGTGATCACCAAGGCGGCGTTCGACCAGGTGCAACTGGCGATCGAGGCCGCGCATGTCATCGTGCTCGTGGTGAATGTGCAGGAAGGCGTCGCGCCGTTGGACCGCGAAGTGGCGCAGCGTTTGCGCGCGAGCGGCAAGCCGGTGCTCGTGGCCGTCAATAAAGTGGACACCTATCGCGCCGAAGCGGGCGTGACGGAATTCGCCGAACTGGGTTTTGAAAAATTATTTCCCGTCACCGCCATTCACGGCGAAGGCATCGAAACCCTCATGGACACGGCCTTCGCCCTGCTGCCGGCTTCCAGTGCCGAGGCGGAATTACCCAACGTGGCGTCGGATGAAGAGGCGCCGGCTGAGAAACGAAAGCCGAAATCCGACACACTCAAGCTCGCCATCGTCGGCCGCCCTAACGTCGGCAAATCTTCCATCATCAACGCGCTGACGAGTTCCGAGCGCGTGATTGTCAGCCCGATTCCCGGCACCACCCGCGATGCCGTGGATGTGCCGTTCGAGGTTGTGACCGAGGGCGTGCGACAGAAATATATTTTGATCGACACCGCCGGGATCCGGAAGTCGCGGCGCGTGGACGACTCCATCGAATTCTACAGTGTGAAACGCTCGGAGGAATCCATCGGGCGCGCGGACATCGTGGTGTTTGTGCTCGACGCCGAATCCGGCATTCTGGAGCAGGACAAAAAAATCGCGGACCGCATCGTCGAGGAGCACCGCGCCTGCATCGTGGTGGTCAACAAATGGGATCTGGTGGAGGAAAGCGTTCGGGTGGCGCGGGAGGAGGAGATCACCAAACGTGCGGCCAAGCGGAGCCGGGATGACCGCGGCAAACGCCTGACCACGCTCGGCGAATTCGGGCAGTGGGTGCAGGACAAATTATTTTTCCTCGATTACGCGCCGGTGATTTTCACATCGGCGAAATCAGGATTTCATCTGGATCGTTTGCTCGAGGCGGTGCGCTATGTGGCGGCGCAATTGCAGCAGAAAGTTCCGACGGCCTTGTTGAACCGGACGTTGAACGACGCGATTGAAAAGCGGCAGCCGATCAGTTCCGCCGGACATCGGCTGAAGTTTTTTTACGCCACCCAGGTCCGGCAGGCGCCGCCGACGATTCTGCTGTTTGTGAATCGCGACGAACTTTTTTCCGATTCCTACACAAAGTTTCTCTCGAGTGAATTGCGGAAATCTTTTGGTTTCGAGGGTTGCCCGATCGTGCTGGTGCCCAAGGCGCGCACCCGGACGGTGGAGCCCATCCGCAAATTCAAGGCCAAACCGACCGGCCGCCCCCCCAAGCCGCATAACCGCAAGCGGTGGTGAGTTGGGCGTAGTGCCAGCCCCGTTTGAGCCCGAAATTCGTTTAACAGAAGCGAACGAGGCAAACCAAAAGGGCATCCGCCTTCGTTTCCTTGGTTTTCTTCGGTGATTCAAAGTAGTTCTGCTGCTTTTACAGCGGAATGTGCGTCACGACGAATGTGAAAACTTGTTCACAGTCGCTTTCCGCCGTTATTCACAATCGGCCAAAAAAAGCCGGATTTTCCACGGTTTTCGCCGCGAACAACTCATCGAACAATTATTTTGAACATTTTTCTTGCGAACACAAGATGTAGTGCTACACTGTCCGCCGCTCCCCAACCAATGGGGTGTCTGGCACCGGTTGAACACGTCAGGCATTCCTTAAATAAGGAGAAAATCGCTCTTTTTCTGGTTTTGGCTTAAAGTGAGCCATGGTTGGAAAGAGTGCCCGACAACCAAAAAAGTTTTATCAACTCAACAGGCCAGCCATGATTGACGCCCGCGACCAACTCCTGTCTCCCGCTCCCGCCACCCGCCGCCGCACGGCGACGGTTTCCACCAACCGCTCCGCTAAAAGCGCCGCCGCCAAATCCAAGAAATCATTGCGCATCGCCCGCGTGTTCAGCGATGCCAAAGTCAAGCCGTTCGACCAGATCGAATGGGACAAGCGCACGGCGGAAATCACCGATGATGCCGGCAAGGTGATTTTTAAACAGGAAAATGTCGAGGTGCCGAAGTCCTGGTCCATTCTCGCCACGAAGGTCGTCGTCTCGAAATATTTTTACGGCGAGCAACACACCGGCGAGCGCGAGACGAGTGTGAAGCAGTTGATTCACCGCGTTTGCCGGACCATCGCCGACTGGGGTGTGCGGGATGGTTACTTCAGCAAGGCGGACGGCGAGATTTTCTTCGAGGAACTGACCTGGTTGGCGGTCAACCAATACGGCGCGTTTAACTCCCCCGTGTGGTTCAATGTCGGATTGTATCATCAATATGGCATCGGCAAAAACTCCGCCAAGGGCAACTGGTTTTACAACCGCCAGAAAGGTGAGGCGGAGCGCGCCCCGACCCAGTATGAGTATCCCCAAGGCAGCGCCTGCTTCATTCTGTCGGTGCAGGACAACATGGAAGACATCATGCGGCTGGCCTACAGCGAAGCGATGCTCTTCAAATACGGCTCCGGCACCGGCACGGATCTTTCGCCCATCCGCTCCAGCAAGGAGAAGCTCAGTGGCGGCGGGCGGCCCAGCGGCCCGATGTCGTTCCTGAAAGTCTATGACCAGGTGGCCAACGTCGTGAAGAGCGGCGGCAAAACGCGCCGCGCCGCCAAGATGAACACGCTGCGCGACTGGCACGGCGACATCGAGGAATTCATCGACGCCAAGCAGAAGGAAGAAAAAAAGGCCTGGGCGCTGATCGAACAGGGCTACGATGGTTCTTACAACGGCGATGCCTACGGCAGCGTTATGTATCAGAACGAAAACCTTTCCGTGCGCGTCAGTGACGAATTCATGCAGGCCGCCGAGACGGGCAAGGAATGGTGGACGCGCTCCAGCACCACCGGGAAGCCGCTGCAACAGAAGGACGCCAACTCGCTGCTCAACAAAATCGCCGAGGGCACCCACATTTGCGGCGATCCCGGCCTGCAATACGATGGGGCGATCCAGAGGTGGCACACCTGCAAAGGCACCGATGCCATTCACTCAACCAACCCGTGCAGCGAATA
>JAYUBJ010000711.1:0-2918 GCA_043740915.1 Verrucomicrobiota bacterium | reverse complement strand
CGGCGGCATTTCCTCGACGTGGAAGAATTTTAACTGTGGCCGGGCAGCGGAGAGCTTGGGCAGTTCTTCCGTGGTGCTCGCATCGGTGATGAGCAGGTTGATGCCACCGTCCGCGAGAATATAATTGACCTCGGCCGGTTTGAGAAAATTGTTGATGGGAACGGCGACCCCGCCCGCCGAAAGGACGCCGAACACCACGGGGATGAACTCCGGACAATTCTTCAGCCAGATGGCCACGCGGTCACCGGGCTGCACCGCGAACCGCTGCGCCAATTGCCGGGCGAGCCAGTGGGATTGGGCGAGGAGGCGTCCATAGGAAAGCTCGGCGTCACCCGAAAAGAGCGCAGTTTTGCCCCGGTTCTTCTCCGCCGTGGCGGCAAACGCACTGGCTAGATTCATCCAGGTGATCATAAGTTCAAAGTTCAAAGTTCAAAGTTCAAAGTTCTCAGGACATTCCTCGACTCCGCCCGCCGGAGACGCTTTACTTGCGTCAGTGATCGACACCAACGCCAAGCTCGCCGCCTGGCTGCCGCGCCTGCGGGCGGCGGAATGGATGGCGCTCGACACCGAGGCGGACAGCTTGCACGCCTACCCTGAAAAAATCTGCCTGCTGCAAATCACGTTTCCCGGCGGCGACGAATTGATCGATCCGCTGGCGGGACTCGATCTGGCTCCCCTGCTCGATGCGCTGCGCGGGCGCGAACTCATCTTGCATGGCGCCGACTACGATTTGCGCCTGTTGCGCCGCGCCTACGCTTTCATTCCCCAGACGATCTTCGATACCATGCTGGCCGCGCGGTTGCTCGGCTACACCGAATTTGGCCTGGCCAATCTGGTTTCCCAATTCCTCGGTGTGTCCCTGGAAAAAGGCCCGCAGAGGGCCAACTGGGCGCTCCGCCCGTTGACGGAACGCATGGCTGATTATGCGCGCAACGACACGCGCTATCTGCACCCGCTCGCGCAATTGCTGAAAGACCAGTTGCGCGCCAAAGATCGGCTGGGCTGGTTGCAGGAATCCTGCGCCCGACTGGTGGCCGATTGCGCGCAAGTGCGTCCGCGCGACGAGGATTTGGTCTGGCGCATTAAAGGAAGCGACCGGTTGGATCGACCCGCGCTCGCGGTGCTGCGGGAACTGTGGTCCTGGCGTGAAGCGGAGGCGGTGGCGGCGAACAAGCCGCCTTTTTTTATTCTGAGCCACGAAACCATGACGGCAATCGCCAGCGCCGCCGCGCATTCCCATTCGCTCGAGGCATTGTTACCGCGCCATATTTCCCCCCGTCGCCGCGCCGGTTTGGAGGCTGCCGCGGCCTGTGCGCGGGCGCTGCCCGCCGGCGGGCACCCCGACTATATTCAGCACACGAGCACACGCCTTACGGATGCGGATAAGCGCCAGGTCGAGCGCCTGAAGGACCGGCGCGACCAGCACGCGCGCGAACTGGGCATTGACCCGACCTTGATCGCGAGTCGCGCCACGTTGATTCTGCTGGCGCAGGACTGGCCGCATTATCAAACCGAGTTGATGGACTGGCAGCGCGAGTTGCTCCAACCCAACCGGGCGACGAAATAGCCGCTGGCCCGCCCGCTACTGCACCAACTCGAACGCGTAACCCTTGAGATACTCGGTTTCCGGGATGGCGGGGATTACCGGATGATCGGGTGACTGGCTGTAGATGGCCACGCGCCGCAACAGCCGGTGCGCATCGTAGGCGGCGTCCAGAATTACCTTCTGAAACATCACCGCATCGACGTGATGCGAACAGCAAAAAGTCGCCAGCGTGCCACCCGGTCGCAACAGCTTCAGTGCGCGCAAGTGAATCTCCTTGTAACCGCGCATCGCGTCGGGAATGGTCGCCCGACTGCGCGTGAACGAGGGCGGGTCCAGCACGATCAAGTCAAAGCGCGGAATGATCTTCTCGTTGTGCCGCACCGTCGTTTGCACTTTGAGCCAGTCAAAGACATTCACCGCCTCAAACGAACATTTGTCAGCCAGACCATTGGTGACGGCATTGCGCGTCGCGACGGCCACGGCGTCCGCGCTTTGATCCAAAGCGTGGACACGCGCCGCTCCCGCGCGGGCGGCGTGCAATGCGAACCCGCCGAGAAAGCTGAAGCAATCGAGCACCCGCGCACCCGCCGCCAGTTCCGCCACGCGCGCATAGTTCAGCTGTTGATCCAGATACAATCCCGTCTTGTGTCCGCCCATCAGATCCGTGGCGAAGGCCAGGCCGTTCAATTTCACCGTGAGTTCGCCGGTGAGTTCACCGGCCAGCAGGCCATGCACTTCGGGCAACCCTTCAAATTTACGCGAGGCCATGTCGTTCCGCTCGAGGATGGCGCGCGGCGAAAAAATCGCCTGCAACGCGCCGACAATTTCGGCCTTGCGCCGGTCCATGCCAAGCGCGGAAGTTTGCAACACGAGCACGTCCTCATATTTGTCCACAATCAAACCGCTGAGAAAATCGCTCTCCGCATTCACCACCCGGAAGGACGTGGCGCCTGTCAAATGTTTTTGCCGGACGGCCAGCGCGGCACGAATCCGTTGCTCGAAAAAAGCCTGGTTGACCACCAAGCGATCGTGGGCAATCAGCCGGACGTTGATCTTCGATTTGGAATTGTAGAAGCCAACGCCGAGGAAACGCTGGCGGTGATCCTTGACCTGCACCAGGTCGCCGTCGGCGGCGGGCTGGGTAAGCCGCAGGCCGGAGCCTTGATAAATCCAGGGATGACCCGCCACCACCCGGTCGGCTTCGCCGGGCCGCAACAGATAAGTCGGCAATGATTCCATAAGTTTGTAAACAGCAGAGACATCTGCAACCCAGCATTAACCGCAGCCACATTTGAAACCAGAACCTGGCATTTCAACCGATCACCACGATCCGAACGGAGATCAAGGCAGAGCCGCTCCGCGGAAGAAAGAC
>JAYUBJ010000710.1:0-2933 GCA_043740915.1 Verrucomicrobiota bacterium | reverse complement strand
TAAGGGCGCCGAAACCGGACCATAAACACGCCGTGAAGGAAATCAGGTATAAAAATGAGGTGACCCTTGAAGGAATGGATCGAAGCGTCCAATTCCTCCATTGACTGAATAGCGTTCCTGGGTTCGCTCTGAAACTGTCCGGTTTCGCGGTGAAGATGGAACGCTTAATTAAGCTGACCACTAATCCTGAGATGGCACAGAAGAGCCACAGACTCGGGCTGACCGTTTTGATATTGAGCAGATGGTTCTCCCAAACATGTGCTTCCAAGTGTTTTAACGCGACATAAAAGCTGGCGAGCACTGCGGTGGCACCCCAACCACCGCAAAGCCAGAGAATCAAATGAAAGTGTGGCTGAACTCGTCGCCTTCTCCGCTTGATGGTGTCCGGCGCATAAAAACTGAACATTAAAAGGAGCGCCATCACGCCGAGGAGGAAGTACGATCGGTTAAACCTTCCAAGTTCGCTGGAAAGGCTGCCCGGGATCCGGACATGTCCGGGATGGGCTTGGAGCCAGATCAAATATCTGTTTTGCTGCCACAAGCCGTAGACGGCAGTGAACAACCCCAATGCCACAAATGAAGCGAGGCCAGTAAGCACCCATGGATGCCGCACGGACCAGTTCCAGGCTTTTCTTGGGAAGCTCGCCGGGCGTGCTAAAATCGGCTCGGCGTTTAGAAAGCGACCAAGCTCTTCCGACACCTCGCGTGCGCTGGCGTAGCGCCGTTCCGGCTTTTTTTCCAAACACTTCAGGCAAATCGTTTCCAGGTCCGGCGGCACAAGCGGATTGTGCTTCTTCGGCGACAACGGTTCTTCTTCCAGCACCTTCATCAACGTCGCCATCGGCGTTTCGCCGATGAACGGCGCTTTGCCCGTCAGCAGTTCGTAGAGCATCGCGCCCAGCGAATAGACATCGCTCGCCGGGCCGAACTCCGCCCGCCGTCCCGCCGCCTGCTCCGGCGGCATGTAGGCCGGCGTGCCCATCACCGCGCCCGTCTGCGTAAGGCTGCTGTCGCGCTGCGTCAACTTTGCCAGCCCGAAGTCGGTAATGCGCGGCTGCCCTGCGGCGTCGAGCAACACGTTTGACGGCTTCAAGTCGCGATGGAGCGTGCCGCGCTGGTGCGCGTAGTGAATCGCCTCAGCAATGGTCTTCACGAGCGCCGCTGCTTTGGCTGCGGGCAACGGGCCATCGCGCACCACCTCGGCCAGGTTTTTCCCCTCGACGTAATCCATCGAGAAATAATGCTGCCCCTCATGCTCGCCGACTTCATGGATGGCCACGATGTTCGGATGCTGGAGATTGGCCGCCGCTTCGGCCTCAGTGTGAAAACGCTGCACGTCGTCAGCGCTGGCGAACTTGCCGGCCAGGATCATCTTCACCGCGACGATGCGGTTGAGGCTGGTCTGCCGCGCTTTCCAGACCACACCCATGCCACCCCTGGCGATTTCTTCGAGCAGTTCGTAGTCGCCGAAGTAGTGGATTTTAGAGTGCGGGGACTTGTCCCCGCTTTGGCTCGGCGCGAGTTCTCGCGCCGTGCCGGGCGACTCGTCGCCCGGCGGAGCCAGCGGTGACACGTCACCGCGCTCTACGATTTCGCTGGCGACCGTCGCTTCCAGGCCGCGAGCGAGCAGGCACTTGGGGCAAAGACCCTCCGGGGCGTCCGCCGGGAGCGGAGACTGGCATTGCTGGCAGATTCGCAGCGTATCCATAAGGAGCCTTTCATTTCTACACGTTCATGTTCACCCCTTACAGAAGAAAAATTCGCGGAAGGTTACAGAGTTTTTTGAAATTGATTTGGCGAGACGCCAAATCCAACCCGCCAGCGGCAGGTGCTACCCACGAATTCGTGACACCCGTTCCAGCGCCCCCACCGTGAAGATTTGCGGGTAGAGCCGTTCGTAATACCAGAGGTTCGCGAAGTAGAAACCGATGGGCGCGGGTTGCGTCCAGGTGCCATCCTCGACGCGGTGGATGAGCCAATTCACGCCGCACGCCAGCGCCAACGGGGTGTCCGTCCCATTTGATTTGTCCGTGCCAGCGAGCGCCTCGATGGCGAGCGCGGTTTCTTCCACCGAAGACGGCACGCCGGAACCACCGCCCCAGCCGCCGTCGGGATTCTGCGCGGAGAGCAACCATTGAACCGCGCGTTTTTTTGGTTCGCGCACTTCGGGATACTCGCTCGCATCCAGGCACGCCAATGCGTGGAGCACGCGAGCGGTGCCGTAGGTCGGATTGGCTTCATCCGACGCGTGTTGATTGCCAAACCAGAGCGGAATCCAAGAGCCGTCAGCGCGTTGATTGCCCCACAAATGACCGAGGGCATTTTCGACTGGAACCCGCAAACGAGCTTGCATCGTGATCGGCAAAAACGGCAGACACGACAGCCACGCCCTCAGAGCGTGCGCCGTGAGATCAGCGCCGCTGCGGTCGAAGGGCAGGTTCGTCCAACCACGGCAGAACGTGGGAATGCCGCCGTCGCGATTTTGTAAATCAAGCAGCCACGCCACGCCCGCGATGGCCGCTTCGCGCACCCGGGGTTCAACTTCACCCGTAGCAGCCGACGTAAGGAGGCTCTGATTTTTCACTCCGCATTCAACTGGAGCCTCCTCACGTCGGCTGCTACCAAGGTTTCGCAACGCGAGCAGCGCGCCCGCTGTGTCATCCGCATCGGGGACGCCGCCAGGCAAATCCGTCCACGCCCAACCGCCGGGCGCGGCATTCGTATAAGGATGCACGGCGCGGTACTGTTGGGCGAGCAACCAGTCGAGGATGCGCTGGCGTTCCTCAGCACCCATCACTTCGTAGATGCTCGGCCCAAGCGCGTTCACGGCAAGGGTCGTGACCCAGGTGGCGAGGTTGGTGTCAATCGGCCAACTGCCGTCGGGGCGAACGGACTTGAGGAGAAATTCCACGCCCTTGCGCGCGACGGGATGA
>JAYUBJ010000709.1:0-9575 GCA_043740915.1 Verrucomicrobiota bacterium | reverse complement strand
ACACCGCCGGCGCGATTTGCAGCATCGCCTTCAACCAATCCACACCCATCCTCGATGGCAATGTCCTCCGCGTCCTCACCCGGCTCTTCGGCATCCGCGAAGACCCGCACGAGAAAACGACCAACACCCGGCTCTGGCAGCTTGCAGAACAACTGGTCAACCACGCGGCTCGTCTTGCGCCAACAACCCAATCAGCCGGCAACTGCTCGCAACTCAATCAATCCTTGATGGAACTGGGCGCGCTCATCTGCACGCCCCGGCAGCCGCGCTGCGACCTTTGCCCCGTCCGCAAATTGTGCAGCGCCCGGCGGGAGGATTTGGTGGCTCAACTTCCCCGCCTTCGCCCGCGCCCCACCACCACGCCGCGGCGCGTCATCGCTTTCGTCGTGGAACAACGCGGACGATTTCTCGTGCGCCAACGGCCCGCCGGCACGGTCAATGGCGACCTTTGGGAATTTCCAAATCTGGAAGTCGCCGACGCCCAGGTGGAAATTCCGGCGCTGGCCAAAGAGTTCCTCGACGTGGGCGAACTTTCGACGCGGGCATTATGCGTGATCAAACACAGCATCACCCGCTATCGCATCCAACTCGAAGTGTTTCGCGCCACGATGCCGGCCCACGCTAAGTCCCCGACGGGACAATGGCTGAATCCAGCCGCCTTGCGGCAACTCGCCTTCGCCAGCGCGCACCGCAAGATTCTGCAACAGCTCCTCCGGACGTAGCGGCGGGCATCCATGCCTGCCGTGGAGCCGACGCGTCCCGCCCGGCGGAAAAAACCTCCCGCAAAACCAGGCGGGTTGAGACTTGCCCGGCGTTGCGCGCATTTCTATTTAATCCGGGCGGCCCGTCCTCCGTAGTCCCGCCCACTGCGGGACGGAGGGTGGACGAGACGCCCGCCCTCTACGACAGGCGGGACATCCGCCGCGACGTGTTTTCAAGCCGGCCGTCCTCCGCATTTTCCGCCGCCTTCTTGACATCAGGCAGGGGATTGCGAAAACTCGGCAGCTCTATGGCCGAACCGAAAGAAAATGTATTGATGGAAAAGATCGTCTCGCTGTGCAAACGGCGCGGGTTTGTTTTTCAATCGTCGGAAATCTACGGCGGCATCAACGGTTTTTGGGACTACGGCCCGCTCGGCGCCGAACTGAAACGCAACGTCAAGGACGCCTGGTGGAAGACCACCGTCCATCACCGCGACGACGTGGTCGGCCTCGAAGCCACCATCATCATGCACCCGCAAATCTGGCGGGCCAGCGGCCATGTGGATACGTTCGCGGACATGATGCGGGAATGTCCGTTGACGAAGAAAAGAGTTCGAGCTGATCAAGTCGAGCCTCAAACGGGCATAGCATTCACATATTTAGGGGCACGTTCCACCGTCCCAACTGAAGTCGTGACCGCTTTGCGCTCTGATTTGACCGAGGCTATTTCGAAACTCAGCACTGAGGATCTCAAAAAGAGTGCCGAAAAAGAAATAGGAGATTTGGCGCAAGGAGAACTAAGCGCAATTAAGGTCAAGGTTCGTTTGTTCAAATGGAGTGATGAAGCCGAAGAACTTCATCCCCTAAGAAAATTATTACACGAGTTTATAAGCACCTACAAAGGCAAGGATTCAACCGAACCGTTTAAAGTGTTACTCCCAATCGGAAAGCCACCCGAATCCGCGCGCAAATTAGCACGTGAGTTTTATAGCCTTTGTGGGGTCGAAAATCCCGAATTGCTCGGTGGAGAAGCGCAAAAGGTTGAGGATTCAACAGATTTTCATCCGGAAAGCGGCGTGGCACTTTCCGACCCGCGCCCCTTCAACCTGATGTTCAAAACCTATGTCGGGCCGGTCGAGAGCGAAGATGGTATTGCTTACCTTCGCCCGGAAACCGCGCAGGCGATTTTCGCCCAATTCAAAAACGTACTTGATAGTTCACGGCTGAAGACGCCTTTCGGCATCGGTCAAATCGGAAAGGCGTTTCGCAACGAAGTCACACCGCGCAACTACACTTTTCGCTCGCGCGAGTTCGAGCAAATGGAACTCGAATTCTTCATCAAGCCCGACGAGGCGATCGAAGCCATCATCGGCAGCGTGACCAAGGTGCCGGAGACTGGCCATCCGGGCGAGCCGCAGCCGAGTTGGGGCTGGCAGGCGTGGCACCGGTATTGGATCGAGGAACGTGTGGCTTTTTACGAAGGCATTGGTCTTTCACGGAATACGCTGGGCTTCCATGTTCAAACGCCCGAAGAGTTGGCGCATTACGCCCGCGCCTGCGTTGATATTTTGTTTAAATTTCCGTTCAGCAAACGCGACGAGCAGGGCGAATTGGTAGGTGAGGAACTGGAAGGCATTGCCGCGCGCAGTGATTTTGATTTGAGCCAGCACGCGCGTTTCTCCGGCAAGACCATGGGCGTGTTCGATGAGGAACTCCGCACCGCGTGGGGAAAACTCGCGCCGGAAAAACAAATCGAACTCCGCGAACGCTATTTCCAGGCACGGCTGAAATATCTTTCCAAAGTCGAGAAGGATCCCGCGAAGGCGGCGCAACAGGCGAAGGACGACGCGGACGGCCTGGCCAAGGGCCAATATATCCCGCATGTCATCGAGCCGTCCGCCGGCGTGGACCGGCTGATCCTCGCACTGTTGTGCCACGCGTACAGCGAAGTCACGACCACCGACGACAAGGGCAAAGCCGAGACGCGTGTGGTGATGAAGTTTCATCCGCGCATCGCACCGATCAAGGTCGGGGTGTTCCCGCTGCTAAAGAACAAGCCCGAATTGGTGAAAAAAGCGCAGGCCGTGCGCGATTTGTTGCGTCCGCACCTGACCGTGTTTTACGACGACGCCGGCGCCATTGGCCGGCGTTACGCGCGGCAAGACGAGGCGGGCACGCCGTTCGGCATCACGATTGACTTCGATACTTTGGGCGAGAAACCGGAATTGCTCGACACCGTGACCCTGCGCGACCGCGACACGATGAAACAGGAGCGTGTAAAGATCAGCGAGCTGTTGTCGTTGTTGCAGGCAAAGATTGGCTAGATGGCTGAACCTACCGCCATAAAAAGGAAACCCGAGCTGACGCTGGACGCGATCATTGCGATCAAGCTGTTCAAAGGGCTGCTGTTTGTCGCGATCGCGATTGGTTTCTACACGCTGTCGGACAATGACCTGAACCTGGAATACAACCAACTGCTGCGCTACCTCCACATCGACGGCAGCCGGAAATTTTTCCTGAACCTGGCGGCGAAGATCGCGCAGGTCAAGGAGACCGACGTGCTCTGGGTGGCGGCGGGGACCTTGTTGTATGGTCTGCTTTCGCTCACTGAAGCCACCGGCCTGATCTTGCGCCACTCCTGGGCGGCCACCCTGACGGCGGCGGAGTCCGGATTTTTGATTCCCTTTGAAATTTACGAGCTGGCCAGACACTTCTCCCTGACGATGCTCATTGTCCTGGTCGTTAATGTCATCATTGTGTGGTATCTGCTACATAACCGGCACCGGCTTTTTCACCACATTCACCACCAGAATAAATCCGGCACCGCGACCACAAAGCAGCTTCCGCCCCGCGAATAATCTTTCGCGCGGAAGGCCGCCTTGGTAGCGTCGCGCGCATGAGTAAACCAGCGCGGATTTCCTACGGTTTCATGTTCCTGCTCCTGGTCCTGGTTGGCTGGCTCCACCTGGCAACGCCGTTCATCACCGTGCTCTTTGCCTCCTTTGCGCTGAACAAACTCAATCACGGCCGCACCAAATGGACCGCCGTCGGGCTCTTCCTCATCGTGGTGTTGCTCACCGGCTACCTGCTGGTGTTCTTCCTGAACCGGGCCTACGTCGCGCTGCCCAAAATCGCCGCCGACACCATTCCCGTCGCGCTGGAACTCGCCGAACAACAGGGCATCGAAATGCCGTTTAGCGACTACGCCAGCCTCAAATCCATGGCCGTGGGGGCTATCAAGGAGGAATCCGCGCGCGTCGGACACTTCATCCGGGTCGCCACCGTCGAGTTCGCCGAACTGATCATCGGCCTCGTCGTCGCCGTCAGCATGTTTCTCAATGCGAAGTTTGACCTCCGCCACGAAAAGCACATCGTAAAGAACAATCTCTACTCGCTCACCGGCGCGGAGATCGCCGAGCGCGTTGGCACTTTTTACGAAAGCTTCACCACCGTCATGGGCGCGCAAATCATCATCTCCGCCATCAATACCGCGCTGACCACGGTTTTCGTCTTCTCCGTTGGCCTGCCCCATGCGAGCACCATCATCGCCTTCACTTTCATCTGCGGCCTGTTGCCCATCATCGGCAACCTGGTCAGCAACACCCTCATCCTGGGAGTCGCCCTGACGGTGTCGCCCACCCTCGCCCTCGGTGCCCTCGTCTTCCTCATTTTCGTCCACAAGCTCGAGTACTTCCTCAATAGCAAAATCATCGGCGACCGCATCAAGAACCCAATGTGGCTGACGCTGCTCGGCCTCATCATCGGGGAAAAACTCATGGGAGTGCCCGGCATGATCCTCGCCCCCGTCATTCTGCACTACATCAAAGTCGAGGCGTCGAAGAATACTTATTCCGGCGCATCGAAACCCGAGGACTCCTCATCCGCCACGCCCTGACGGCCCAGCCCCGCCAGCCCACCATGCGATTTGCAGTTCCAAATTTCTCACGGCGTGGCATGCTCGGGCCGTGACGACTGATAAAGCCATCGCCCTGCTCGACCAGTTCCGCGCTGGAAAGATCGCGCGCGACCAGGTGCTCCGCGCCTTCCAGGCCGCGCCGGTGGCCGATCTCGGCTTCGCCCAGGTGGACACGCACCGCGCCCTGCGCAAAGGTTTTCCGGAAGTGATCTTCGGCGCCGGCAAGACTCCGGTGCAAGTCGTGAAGATCGCGGCCCAGATCTGCGAACCGGGCGACCGGGCGCTGATCACCCGCATTACGCCTGAACATGCGCGCGCCTTGCAGCGGCGATTCAAACATGCCGTCCATCATGCAGCCGCGCGCTGCGTGACCATTGAAAAAAAGCCCTTGCCCAAGCGGCCAGGCCGCATCGTCGTGCTCTGCGCCGGCACCAGCGATTTACCCGTGGCCGAGGAAGCCGCCGTCACGGCGGAAATCATGGGCAACCGCGTCGAGCGGATTTACGATGTCGGCGTGGCCGGCCTGCATCGCCTGCTGCGGCGTTTAGATGCCATTCAAAGCGCCCACGTTATCATCGCGGTGGCCGGCATGGAAGGCGCCCTGCCCAGCGTCGTCGCCGGCCTCGTGTCCCGGCCGGTGATCGCCGTGCCGACCAGCATCGGCTACGGCGCCAGCTTCGGCGGCGTCGCCGCGTTGCTGGGCATGTTGACCAGTTGCGGCAGCGGCGTCACCGTGGTGAACATCGACAACGGCTTCGGCGCCGGCTACGCGGCCTCCCAAATCAACGCACTCGCCGCCGGCCTTGCCAAAGGTCTCTAACAACCCTATCTTAGGGCGTTATGAACACCATCATTGACAACAGGTTTTCAGAAGAGTTGAGGGCTTACGAAAGCAAGAAGCCTGAATTGCTCAAACTCTGCGAAGGAAAGTTCGCCGTGTTCAAAGGGGCTGAATTCCTTGGGGTTTTCGATACGCCAAGTGCGGCGTACTCCGCAGGGTTGCAGCGATTTGGGAACGACGCTTTCTTGATCAAACCAGTCTTGCGGGAAGAGCGTGTGGAGCAAATCCCGGCGTTGCATCTGGGCCTCATTCATGCCGGTCCATAACGTCTATCCTCACAACGTTGGTCAAGCGTTACCGCCAGACTTGCTGGCAGCACTTGGCTTGCTTTTGGCAGTCGAGGTTTCGCCCCCGCAGGCACTCGCCAATCTTCTCACTTCGCAGGGCAAACCTCTACCGCAGCTGGTAACCGGAAGCGCTTTGGTTGACACGGGCGCAAGTTGTTGTTGTGTCGAGGAAGCGTTGCTGCAGCAAATGCAGCTTCAACCGGTTAATCAAATCAATGTCAGCAGTCCAAACGGCAACCGACTCCAGAACATGTATTTCGTCCGACTTTCGTTTCCGGGGTCTCCAACACCGCCGTTGGAGTTGCCCGTGGTTGGCGTGCAAATGAACCAAGGGCAAACCATTTCTCTGATGGGACGCGACCTCCTTCGCCACTGCGTTTTGATATACAACGGACCAATGGGGAGTTACACGATTTCCTTCTAAGAGGAACTCCATCTGAAAAGTCGCGCGCAAATGAAAACGCTATACCTCGACATTTTCAGTGGCGTCAGCGGCGACATGTTCATCGGCGCGCTGCTCGACCTCGGCGTCAGCATCCACCAATTGGAAATCGAGTTGGCCAAACTCAAGCTGGACGGCTACCACCTGCACGCCACGCGCAAGCAGAAGTGCAACATTGAAGGTGTGAAGTTCGAGGTGCATCTGGCGCATGAGCCATGCCCTGCGCACGAACATGCGCCCGCCGATGGCACTACCCACACGCATGAACACGGGCACGACCACGAGCACGGTCACGAGCACAGCCATGACGAACCCCACTCGCACCATGACCACGAGCACGGCCACACACATGCGCACAGCCGCAACTTCGCGGAAATCCGACACCTCATTGGCGACAGTCTGCTCTCCGACTGGGTGAAGCAAAAAACCGTGGCGGTGTTTCATCGCGTTGCGGTGGCGGAGGGAAAAATCCACGGGCACCCGCCGGACGAAGTGCACTTCCACGAAGTCGGCGCGCTGGATTCCATTGTCGATATTGTGGGTGCCTGCCTTTGTCTGGAATTGCTCGGTTGCCCGCGCGTGCTGGCCGGCCCGGTGATTGAGGGCACCGGCTGGATTAATTGTGCGCACGGACGATTCCCGATTCCTGCGCCCGCGACGCTGGAGATTTTAGGTGCCCGCGGCGTCACCCTTTCCCAGTGCGACGAACCGCATGAGCTCGTGACTCCCACCGGCGCGGCGCTGCTGGCGGAGTTCGTGGAGACTTTTGGGCCGATGCAGGGATTGGTCGCGGAGAAAATCGGTTACGGCCTCGGCACTCGCGACAACCAAACGCGACCGAACCTGCTGCGGGCCGTGCTCGGAACAACCTCCGCCCTCCCGCCGCAACTTGCAACTTCAGCCGCCGCGCCCATCCCCGCCCCCGACACCGACGGCCTCGACTGGGAAACCGACACGATTGCGGTTCTGGAAACCAACCTGGACGACTTAAACGCGGAAGTGCTGGGTCACTTTGTTGAACGGGCGCTGGCCACCGGTGCGCTCGACGTTTTTCACACGCCAATCCAGATGAAGAAGAACCGGCCCGGCGTGCTGCTCACGGTATTGTGCGCCGAGGGTGAGGCGGACAAGTTCACTGAGTTGATGGTGCGCGAGACTAGTTCGTTCGGCGTGCGCCGCCACATTTCCGCGCGGCGGAAGCTCAAGCGCGAATTTATTACAGTGAAACTGCCCCAGGGCGAAGTGATTGTAAAATTGGGCAAGCTGAACGGCCGGGTGGTGCAGGCGTCGCCGGAATTTGAATCGTGCCGGCAACTGGCCGCACAAACCAAGGTGCCGCTGAAACAGATTTACGAAGCCGCCATCCGCGCCTGTAACGGCGGTCTATGACCGTCGGGCGCACCAAAACTCGACGGTCACAGAGCGCCGCTGCAACAACACCATGATTGATCCCGAACTGCTGAAAATCCTCTACTGCCCGGAGACTCAACAAAGCCTCGCGCTGGCCGCGCAACCGGTGGTCGAATCGTTGAACCGGCAAATCGAGTCCGGCCAGTTGCGCAACCGCGCCAACCAATCGGTCGGTGAAAAGATCGACGCCGGGCTGGTGCGCGCCGATGGCCAATTCCTGTACGCAATCCGCCAGAACATCCCCATCATGTTGATCGACGAGGCGCTGCCCTTGCCGCGCTAACGCGTCGACGGCCAGGCATTGCCGGAAGCTTGCCGCGAAAAGAAAACAATCGATGTGCCAGGCCCTCTTTCCTCCCGGCCCAAAAGGCAAACCGATTGTCGGCTGCTTTTTTGAATTGCGGCGCGATCCGTTGAAATTCTTTCTGAAGCTCGGCGAGGATTACGGTGAAATCGCCGCCTTCAAAGTCGGCCCGCAGCGCATTTTTCTGCTGAACCACCCGGACTACATCAATGCGGTGCTCGTCACGCACCAGCACAACTTCATCAAGGGCCGCGCGCTCCAGATGGCCAAGCGGTTTCTTGGCGAAGGCCTGCTCACCAGCGAAGGCGAGCATCACCGCCGCCAGCGACGCCTGGCGCAGCCCGCGTTTCACCGCCAGCGTATCATCAGCTACGGCGCGGTGATGACGGAATACGCGGCGCGTGCCCGGCAACGCTGGCAGGACGGCGCGACGATGGACATCGCCGAGGAGATGAACCGCCTCACGCTGGCCATCGTCGGAAAGACATTGTTCGATGCGGACGTCGAGGCCGAGTCGCGCGAAATCGGCGAGGCGCTCACCACCATCCTGAGTTTGTTCAACCAGGTGATGCTCCCCTACACCGGCCTGCTGCAGAAATTTCCGCTGCCGGCCAACCGTCGGTTTCAGCGGGCGACGGAGCGGCTCGACGCCACGATTTACCGGATAATCCAAGAACACCGCGTCGGCGGGGTGGATCGCGGCGATTTGCTCTCCATGCTGCTGGCGGCGCAAGACGAGGAAGGCGGCGGCGGCATGACCGACAAACAAGTCCGCGACGAAGCCATGACGATTTTTTTGGCGGGGCACGAAACGACCGCCAACGCCCTCGCCTGGACCTGGTATCTCCTTTCGCAAAATCCCGCCGTAGAAACGAAGCTCCACGCCGAGCTGGATCAAGTTCTCGCGAATCGACAGCCCACTTTTCATGACCTGCCGCAACTTCGGTACACCGAGATGGTGCTGGCGGAATCCATGCGGCTGTTCCCACCGGCGTGGGTCATTGGCCGTCGCGCGCTCACGGATCAACCGCTCGGTCCCTACACGATCCCGGCCAACGCCATCGTGATTTGCAGCCAGTATGTAACCCATCACAACCCGCGTTATTTCCCGGAGCCGTTTCGTTTTGATCCCGAGCGCTGGACGCCCAAAGCCAAGGCGCGCCTGCCCAAATTCGCCTACTTCCCGTTCGGTGGCGGCGCGCGCTTCTGCATCGGGGAATCGTTTGCGTGGATGGAAGGGATTTTATTACTGGCGACGCTGGCGCAGCGCTGGCGGATGCGGCTGGTGCCCGGTCATCCGGTGGAGCCGCAACCGCGCATTACACTCCGCCCCAAACACGGCCTCCGCATGACCCTCGAACGAAGGGGTTGATCCGCCGTCATTTCTTCACCTGTGCCATCCGAGCCATCCGTGGTTCAACTGCCTGGCCCCGGCTCACAGCCGCGCCACGAGCAACTCGCGCTGGAAGATCAGTTCCTTGGGCAGTTCCGAGTACAGCTTCATGAACAGCTCGTCTTGTGAGAGCAATTCGCGGCGCCACTCCTCGACGTTCATGTGTTGCGCCTGCTCCAGCCGTTCGCGGGTGAAGCCAGCCATGCCGGTCAGATCAAAGCTGTTGGCACCCGGCACCCAGCCGAGCGGGGTTTCGTTGGCATCGGCCTGTCCGCGGCAGC
>JAYUBJ010000708.1:0-2940 GCA_043740915.1 Verrucomicrobiota bacterium | reverse complement strand
CATCCCACGGCCCAGTGGCGATGAAACCGGTGGCGATGATTCCGTTCGGGTCGCCCGGATGCAGCACGTCGCCCGCGAGTTGCTCCTCCACGAAGCGTGCATAGGGTTTGTCGTCGTTGAACGCCCGGATGACGTAATCGCGGTACGGCCAGGCGTTTGTGCGAATCCGATCCTGATCGTTTCCGTGCGTCTCGGCATAATGCACGACGTCGAGCCAATGCCGCGCCCAGCGCTCCCCGTAACGCGGGCTCCCCAGCAGCCGGTTCACCACCCGTTCGTAGGCGTCCGTGGATTTATCCGACAGAAAATCATCCATTTCCTCCGGTGTCGGTGGCAGGCCAATCAAATCGAAGGTCACCCGCCGCAACAAACTGCGCCGGTCCGCCGCCGCCGATGGCTTCATTTTTTTCTCCTCCAACTTGGCGAGAATGAATTGGTCAATCGGCGTCTTGACCCAGGATTGGTTCCTCACATTTGGCACGACCGGCAGGGCGAGTGGATTCAGCGACCAATGCTCGCCGGCGGCCGCTTGCTTGGCTTCCGGCCAGACCGCTCCCTGGTCGATCCACGCGCGGAGCAGGCCAATTTGCCCGGCGTCCAAACACGCTCCTGTGGGTGGCATCACCGTGTCTTCCACCAACCCGGAGACGAAATGAATGAGCGGACTGTCCGCACTCTTGCCGGGAAAAATCGCAGGCCCCCTGTCGCCCCCTTTCAAGGCGACCGATCTTACATCGAGGCGGAATCCTGATTTTTGTTTCCTGGCACCGTGACAGGAATAACACGCGGCGGAAAAGATGGGCTGGATGTCCCGCACAAAATCCACCCGCCGATGAATCGTCGGGGGCAATTTGCTCGGATCAATGGAAGCAAGCTGCGCCGCGAAGACTTCGTTATCTGGATCAAAAATGAACCCGACCACCGCTTGGAAAAAAATGGCCGATAAAGGAACCACCCTGCTGAGAACCTGTTTAAAAAATAGGAGACGACGTAAGGAGGCTCTAAATTGTGATCGTAATGGTCTGCAAAAACCGCGAGATTTGAGCCTCCTAACGTCGGCTGTTACGGCCGAGGTTGGAGTTTTCAAACCGGCGCTAAATCTGGGCAACATGGCTGTGATAGTGGCAGACTATTTCACGGCTCGATTTCTTCAATCTCTTTTCCAGGGAATGATCCGGCTACATGGAATGATGCAATTGGAATTGCCGTGGCAAATGTCCGGGTCAATCGTAATGCGGTTCAGCAGCTCGCTCCTGGCCGGAACGGGACTGACTGGCTTGAGTCGGATAAAAAGTCATTTTCAGCCAGCTCACCGGCCACCCTGGATCCGAACCGCGCGAGTGAAGGCAGGGTCAAGGTGTTTCAAAGGATTTACAACCGACAAGGATTTACAACCGCGCAGTTTAAGTTTTAAGGTGGCGGCAGCACATGAATGACATTCAGACACGCGTAGAAAGCGTACAGGGTGAACCCGCGCAACATCGGTCATTGATTGAATTGGAGTCCGCGCTCCGCGCACTGCCGCCGGCTCCGACGGACTCCGGGAGAGTGGCCTTCATCGTGCGCCGTCCGACCAAAGGTGCGCGGGAAGTTTTGCGCCGGGCGCGACTTTCCCCGGAAGCGGGTTTGCCCGGAGACAATTGGAGCCAACGGGGACTCCCCGACCCCGCGGCGCAACTCACGATCATGCAAATCGAGGTGGCCGAATTGATCGCCAATGGCCAATCGCTCGCACTCTTCGGCGACAACCTCTTTGTGAACCTCGACCTTTCCATGGCGAACCTCCCCATTGGCTCGCGGCTGCGCGTGGGCGGAGCCGTCGTGGAAGTCACGCCAATGCCGCACGATGGCTGCAGCAAGTTCAATGCGCGCTTTGGCAATGACGCGCTGCGCTTCGTGAACGCCAAGCCCACCCGGCATTTCAACCTGCGCGCATCTACTGGCGCGTCATCGCAGCGGGCGAAATCGAAGTTGGCTCGCCCATCCAGGTGCTTTCGCGGCCCGTCCTCGCCGCCTGATTTCAATTCGCGAGGTGGATTTCGCGGCGAGAGCAAGCGGGCGCAGGGTGTTTCAAAAGGAATTCCGGAAACGATTTTTGTCACGGATGAGACCCTGATTGAACACGGACTATTCTGTGTTTCATCCGTGTTCAATCTGTGGCTGAATCAAGTCACCGTATGAAAAATGAATCACGAAGACTTTCAACCACTCGCTCCCGCCGCACGCTGAAGCCCGTGGTTGCCTCACTCGCATTTGTGCTCGCCTTGAGCAGGGCGGCGTCAGTCGGCCATGCCCACCTCCTCGGCGACGAGGCGCACGACCCCGCCACGCCGCGCTACGATTTCAGCGTGAAGCCCCCGACTGCGATTGTGCGGCACCACCATGAGGACTTCCAACGTGTCGTCCTCCTGGCGCAGGTTCAGCCGAAAGCGACTGCGACAACGAAACCCCTTGCGTCGCCCGTCCCCGGGGCGACTGGCCCATCAGTAATGGGAGCGGCGTTCGCTACTTTTGCACCGAAGGTCAAGACCCGCTTCGAGGGCCAGTTCTTCTACGTCGAGTCGGACGGAATGCCCGCGCACAACATGATGGTCGGCATCACCGCGTGGCAGCAGCAGGTGCCTTTGCCGCAGGCCTACACCAGCAACAACGCGTGGCGCATTCCGCTGCATCCAGTGCCCTCGAAAAACCCCACGTCCATCAAAGGCCGCTTCCTGCGCGGTGCCATCGCGCTCGCGGCGAATGGCATTCCCATCTTCAATCCGCAGAACAATCGCGGCGAAATCGCTCAGGAAATCGGTGAACTCGACCAATGGGGTGGCCACTGCGGTCGCGCGGATGATTATCACTATCACGCCGCGCCCTTGCATTTGCAGACAATGCTCGGCAAGGGCCTGCCCATCGCCTACGCGCTCGATGGCTATCCGCTTTACGGCCTTA
>JAYUBJ010000707.1:0-2942 GCA_043740915.1 Verrucomicrobiota bacterium | reverse complement strand
GATTTCCGGATCGCCGACCGCGGCAAAATGTTTTTGGTTGAGCTGCTTGATGGTGTCCAGCGAATCGCGCTGCATCTGCGCATCCACGCCTTTCGGATTCGAGAGATACAACACCGGATCGCCCGTGTTGCGGAAGATGGTGCCTTGATGGATTGACGGCAAAAAACCGCTGCCCCAATTCGACGCGCCTCCACTGGTGCCTTTCTGACCGGTGCTGAACACCACGTAGGCCGGCAAATCCTGCGATTCGCTGCCCAGGCCGTAGGTCGTCCACGCGCCGAAGCTGGGCCGGCCGAACTGCACCGAACCGGTGTTCATGAAAATTTGCGCCGGTGCGTGGTTGAACGCGTCGGTGTGCATCGACTTCACAATGGCCAGGTCATCGACGACGCCGGCGAGATGCGGGAGCAATTCCGAAAGTTCCGCGCCGCTCTGGCCGTGTCTGGCGAACTTGAACTTCGGCCCCAGCAATGTGGAATTCGGATTGATGAACGCCGAACGATAGCCCTTGAGCAATTCGGCTGGCGGCAATTTGCCGTCCCACTTGGCCAGTTCGGGTTTGTTATCGAACAACTCCAGGTGGCTCGGCGCGCCGGCCATGAACAAATAAATGACGCGCTTGGCCTTGGCCGCGAAGGGCGGAAGCTTCGGCGCCATCGAATTGACCCCCGCGCTGGGATCCGCCGCCTGCGCATTGCCGCCATTCATCAACGAACGCAGCGCGACGGCCCCGAGGCCGATGCCGCATTCCTTGAAAAACCACCGGCGGGTGATGTCCTGGCGATGCTCGTTTTGAAAGTGTTCCTGCTTGGTCATGGCTTCATTCCTTGGTGATCGTTTCGTCGAGGTTCAGCAGCACCCGCGAGACGACGGTGTAGGCGGCAAGCTGCGCCGCAGTCACACCGGATGGAAGGTTCTTGGGAACTTCGCTGGCACCGGTGGCGATCTCGTTTGCGTTGAGCGCACCCGTGGCCAGGCGCTGTTGTTGTTTCTCCAGCAAAGCCAGCAAGGCCTGCCGTTCGCTGGCATCGGGCGGACGCGAGAGCGCGCGGCGGAATGCGTACGTGACGCGGTCGGCGTCGGTCGCGCCGCCTTCGGCGAGCGTCTTGCGGGCGAGGGATTGCGCGCACTCGACGAAGATCGGTTCATTCAGCGACACCAACGCCTGCAGCGGCGAATTCGAGCGCAAGCGGCGGACGCACGACTGGTCGGCGTTCGGCACGTCAAAGGTCTGGAGCGCGGGATGGGGCGTGGAGCGACGGCGGAACGTGTAGAGGCCGCGGCGGTATTTTTCCAAATCCTCCTCATCTTTCCAGGGGAACGGCGCGTAGCTGGCCGGCGGCTGAAAGAGGAACGCGGGGGCGGGCGGCATCACGCTGCGGCCGCCAATCTTTTCGTTCAGCAATCCGCTCGCGGCGAGCGCAATGTCCCGGACGATCTCGCCCTCGACGCGAAAACGCGGACCGCGCGCGAGCAGGCGGTTGTACGGATCTTTCGCATAAGCTTCCGGGGTGACTTTACTGTCCTGCCGGTAGGTGGCCGAATTCACGATGAGCCGGTGGACGTGCTTGATGCTCCAGCCGTGATCCATGAAATCGGTCGCGAGCCAGTCGAGCAGCTCGGGATGGCTCGGGGCTTCGCTTTGGGTGCCGAAATCCTCCGACGTGCTGACCAGGCCGATGCCAAAATACGCCTGCCAGACGCGGTTCACAAAAACGCGCGCGGTGGTCGGTGATTTTTTGTCCGCCAGCCACCTCGCAAACGTGAGGCGCGTGAGCGGCGCATTTTTCGGAAGCGGATGCAACACGGCGGGCACGCCCGGGACGACGGCCTTGGCGGGCTTGAGCCAGTCACCGCGTTTGAGGATGTGGGTGTCGCGCATTTCATCGCGGGTCAACAGCGTGAGCGCGGTGGCCCCGAACGGCCAGCCATTCATCAGCGCGTCCATCTTCGCATTCGCTTCCTGCCACTCCGGCACCGTGGTGCGCCAGTAACTGAAGACGGCGGCGGTTTGCGCGGGCGTGCGCTGCTCACGCGGGACGCTCGTCACGATGTCGCGAACTTTTTTCGGAAGCGGATCCGCCGTGACCGACCCGGCGTTCGTGGTGACGCTCAGGCGGAAGCGGCCCAGATTGTTGTTCATGTGGTCGTCGCTGTTCCAACCACCGTGGTTTTGCTGGAGGCCGATCCGCCAAGCCGTGCCACCCGCAAAGCCGACTGGCTTCTCCGCCACGAACACGGCCTTGCGTTCCTGGTTGCGGCGGCCGGGGCCGGCGTCGATGCCCCAAGCTGTGTCGCCTTTGCCGTCGATGGCGAACGCGATGGGGCCGGTGGCGCGGTTGTTGGTGGATTTGTCGTAATAGTTCGCTTCCAGCTTGCGCTCGGGCGGGTTGAAGTCGGCGCTGGCACCCGCCCATTTCACATTTACTTTGTTCGTCTGATGTTGCGTGTCGGTGGCCTCCACCGAAAACTCGCTGAGCGCGCAGGTGCCCATGAACGAGCGGCCCGGCCCACCGAAAGGCAGATTCGGATCGGGAAGCAACTCGAGCCGGAACGCGGTGATGCCACTGAGATTGTTGGTGATGCGGAACCATTGCGTGAATTTCGTCGGCGCGTAACCTTCGGCGAGCAGCGAGCCGTCCTTGAGGGACTGGTAGCGCTGATTCTTGTCGCCTTCCTGTTCGAGGCCGTGTAGCACGATCCATTCGGGCTGGTTGACCGCGATTTCCTTCTCCCACGCGGCCATGCGCTTCTCCCAATCGGGTGCGCGGCGTTTGAGATCTTTTTCGAGCTCCGCGATGCCGCGATGAATTTCGGAAATCTTCCCCTGCTCCTCGGGCGTGTACACCGCCGGACGCGCTTCGTGGTCGCTGTTGATGAAGGCGAACATCCGGTAATATTCCTCCTGCGTCAGCGGATCGTATTTATGATTGTGGCATTGC
>JAYUBJ010000706.1:0-2946 GCA_043740915.1 Verrucomicrobiota bacterium | reverse complement strand
CCGAGCCCATCCCGCCGAACATCAACGAGTTCCTCGCCCGCATCCCGGCGGAGAAGGCGAACGTCGGTCTCGCAGTCTGTGGTCATGGGTTTTTCGGCGGTCGTATTTTGGCTGGGCTCGGTGGCGCTGTTTCGGAGCCTGAAAATGCCGGCGTCCGGGCAACTGTTGGGCGCCTGGCTCATCGCCCTCCAAACCATCCTCTGGTCGGTCGAATATATCTCGCCAGACCTGCTTGTCAGTGGATTGATGGCTCTCTCTCTCGCCCTGATGATCGGGCCGCGCTGGACCGAACATCGTCCCACGCAAATCGCCGCCGGTGTTTGTTGGGCTTTTGCTTATTTTGCCAAGGCCGTTGCGTTTCCGTTGGCCATCGGCATTTGCCTGGCGGTTTTTGGGATCAAATGGGTGCTCGGAAAGTCTCAACCTAAGCCCCCGTTTCGCAGTTTGGCGGTGACCTTGCTGCCCTTCGCCCTCGTCGCCGCCCCATGGATCACAGTTATTTCCCTCAAGTATCAAACGCCGACGTTTTCCACGAGCGGCCGGATCAACCATGCGATCGTCGGCCCCAAGGACATGGATCGATACCATCCCTTTGTCCGGCAGTTCCACCAGCCGGAGCCGGGCCGGGTCACCGTGTGGGAAGACCCGACAAAAATGGAGTATCACTTCTGGTCGCCGTTCGCGAACCGGGCCTATTTCGAGCATCAGATTCAGCTTGTTCAGGACAATTTGTCCACGGTGCTGGCGCTGTTTTTTTTCGTCAACTATGACTGGGCTGCCCTGGCTCTGCTGACTTTGTTGGGCCTGGTCTGGTTCCGATCCAGGTGGCGCGAACCACAATTCCGCGAACCGGCGTGGAGCATGATTGCCGCGCTGTCGTTGTTGATCGCCATTTATTTGCCGGTCTATGTGAAAATCGTGGACCAACGTTATTTTTATTTCGCCTATCCACTGCTGTTGTCGCTGGGTCTCTGTGCTGCTGGATGGCTGATCGAGCGAATGCGTCAGCAGATCAAAGTGCCGCGTGGTTTCGCGTTGGGCTGCGTTTTCATTCTGCTCGCGGCGTTGCCGCTGCTGCGTCTCGTCCTCGCGCTCGAGGGCCTCGACAACCCGGCCAGCATTCGCGCCCGCCAACTCGCTGACAAAATGCAGTCCGCGGACATTCGGGGGCCGATTGCCGGCAGCGGCCTGGTGGCCGGCGGACGCGCCGCGCTTTACATCGCGTATTTCCTCGACCAACCGTGGCTAGGCGATGAATTGGACCCGACACCTGCGAGCTACCAAACCGCGCGCGCCAAATTCATCATCGTCAAGCGCCAGCAAGCCATCGCCGGGGAGCTAGACCAGGACCCGGCGTTCCAAAATCTGGATCAACGCTTGTTTAGTTCGTCCAAGGAGGCCGAGGATTTTCCATTAAAGGTGTATGAAGTGCTCCCGCCGTGAGGGTGCGCGCATCTTGACCCTGCCCCGCGGGTGTAGCGCAGCCGTCCTCGGCTGCGAGTTCCCGGGGCGTCCGCGCCCCGTGGTCCTTCGTATGGCGGAGGCGCCTTGCGCAACGGGGCAGTGCCGGATGCACCACCCTGCGCACCACGAAAAATCCACACTTGCCAATAAATATGGAATTGGGCCACTTTACCCGCCGCCCGAATATGCGCGGTTAGCTCAGTGGTAGAGCATTACCTTGACACGGTAGGGGTCGCAGGTTCGAACCCTGCACCGCGCACCATCTCCGATGGTTTTTCCCATTCACCCTGAAACCATTTGAAATAATCTCCGGGCGTTGCCAGGCAAAGGATCGTCACCTCTGAAAAGGACACCGCCTCCGCCGCGCTCGAAAATCGCCTCGGGAAAGGTGTTGCCCAAGCCTTCATTTTCACCTGCTTCTCCACGGCCTCGATGCTCCGCAAATTGATCCCCTCAACGCACTCCGTTTCACGCTCACTGACATTGACGAGCGCATCCGTGTCGACGTGATCCTCACCAACCCGCCCTTCGGCGGCGAGGAAAAAAAAGGCATCCAAGGCAATTTTCCCGGCGACAAACAAACGTCAGAAACCGCGCTGCTTTTCCTGCAATTGATCATGCGGCAATTGCGGAAGAGTGGGACAGGCTTCCAGCCTGTAATCTCCGGCAAAAAACCGGCAAGATGCCCGTTCCACGTTACGCCCGCGCCGCCGTGGTCGTGCCCAATGGCACTTTGTTTGGCGTTGGCATGTGCGCGCGCATCAGGGAAGAACTGCTCAAGGAATTCAACCTGCACACCCTCGTCCGCCTGCCCAACGGCGTGTTCGCACCCTACACCAGTATCCCAACGAACATCCTGTTCTTCGACCGCTCTGGCCCGACCAGTGAAGTCTGGTGTTACGAACAACCGTTGCCAGAGGGACGGAAGAACTACACCAAAACCGCGCCCATCCAATTCGAGGAATTCGTGCCGCTGGTCACCTGGTGGGACCAACCTGGTCCTGGCACGAAGCGCGAAGAAAATGAGCACGCTTGGAAGGTTCCCGCCGCCGAATTGCTGGAATATGACAAGAGTGGTTTGCTCCGGGCTGTCAGCCTTGACCGCAAGAACCCGCGCGCCAAGGAAGACATCACGCACCTGCCGCCCGCCCAACTCGCCGCCGACATCGTTAAGAAAGAGCAGCGCATTGCAGAGATCATGGGGAACCTCCGCAAGCTCCTCGCGAAACAGGACGCATGAACAACGCGGTTTCCAGAGGCCCCATCGGGGCAACCGAGAAAAGCCCAGCGTTTCAACGCTGGGTAAACGTGTTGGAAACGTTGCCGAGTCCCGAAGGGACGACAGTGGTTTTCAACGTTGCCAGGAATACGGCGCGGGGTTTCTTTCGTCCCCACGGGACTCGGTTGCTTTTGCCGCCCAAACCCACCGTTGAAACGGTGGGCTATTGGTGGGCGTCCCTATGGGACTGGGGCGACGTGAAC
>JAYUBJ010000705.1:0-9646 GCA_043740915.1 Verrucomicrobiota bacterium | reverse complement strand
GACCAGGCCGTGCGGCGCGCCAAGTTCGGAAATTCGGCCTGCATGCAGGAACCGAACATCAAGAACGGGTGCGGTGGCTTGCGCGATTTCCAAAACCTGATCTGGATGGCGTACTTCAAATACCGCACCCGCACGCTGGCGGAGCTCGAGCAGCGCGAAATGATCAGCGCCGCCGAGCGCAAACAACTCGAGGCCGCCTACGACTTCCTGCTCCGGACCCGCAACGAACTGCACTACCACGTGAACCGCGCCGGGGACGTCCTCTCCAAATCGGTCCAGCCCTCCGTGGCGCACAATCTCGGCTACACCGATCGGTCCCCCAGCCAGCGGCTCGAGAAATTCATGCGGGATTTCTACATCCACTCCCGGCGCATTGACCTGATTACCCGCACGGTCGAACAGCGGCTGGCGCTGTTGCCCCAGGCCCGGCGGCTGCCCTCGTTCCGCGATCTCCTGCGCCGCGGCCGTCCCAAGATCCTGGAACAAGCCGTCGATGGCTTCAAGATTGTCGCGGGCGAGATCTGTGCCGACTCGAAGCGGGTCTTCCGCGACCAGCCGCGCCGGTTGATGCGGGTCTTTCTGCACGCCCAACAACGCGGGCTCAAGCTGCACCCCGATCTGACGCAGCTCATCCGCAATTCGCTGCCGCTGGTCAACGGCGAGTTCCTCCGCGACCCGCATGTGCATGAAACCTTTCTCGAAATCCTCAACCAGCGCGGCAACGTGGCGCCGGTGTTGCGGGCCATGCACGAAGTTGATTTCCTGGGAAAATATCTTCCCGAGTTCGGCGAATTGACCTGCCTGGTGCAACATGAGTTCTACCACCAGTATTCCGCCGATGAGCACACCCTGGTCTGCCTGCAAAAACTCGATCAAATCTGGGGGGCAACCAAGCCGCCCGCCGCCGCGTACGCAGAATTATTTCTCAAGCTCGAGCGCCCCTTCGTTCTTTACCTCGCGCTGCTGCTGCATGACGCCGGCAAGGCCCACCCCTCGGGCAAGCACGCGCAGGTCGGCAGCCGGCTCGCCTTGCGCGTCGCCAAACGCCTCCGTCTCGACACCACGACCACCGAAACGCTGTGTCTCGTGATCGAGCAGCACCTGGCCATGACCCAGCTCTCCCAGCGCCGCGACATGGACGACCCCGCCGTCATCCGCAACTTTGCCGCGCTGATCCGCACGCCGGAAAACCTCGCCCTGCTCACGCTGCACACCTTCGCCGACTCGCAGGGCACGAGCGACAAGTTATGGAATGGATTCAAGGACTCCCTCCTTTGGTCGCTCCACCGGAAAACCTTGGAACTGCTCACGGGCAGCAGCGTTTTCCTGCGCGTGGAAGAAAAACAACGCGAACAATTGGCGGATGAAGTGCGGAAACTGCTGCCCGCTTCATTCAACGAGGAGGAACTGGCCGCGCATTTCGCCCATTTGCCGGCACGCTACTTTCTCATCCACCCGGCCAAGGAAGTCGTGGCCGACCTCGCCCAGGCCCATCGCTTCATCCACTATCAACTCGCTGACGAGGAAAAAGCGTTGGAACCCGTCCTGGCCTGGCATGACGAACCGGACCGCGGCTATACCTCCGTCAAAATCTGTACCTGGGATCGCACCGGGCTGTTCAGCAAGATCGCCGGGTCGCTGTCCGCCGCCGGACTGAATATTCTCGGCGCCCAGATTTTCACCCGCACGGATGGCATCATCCTGGACACTTTTTTTGTCACCGACGCAAAAACCGGCCTGCTCGCCAAAAAGGACGAGCGCGAAAAGTTTGAAACCGTGCTGGGAAAAGCGCTCGTCGGCCAGGTCGATTTTGCCCCGCTGATCGCCCGGCAAAAAAACCACACCCCGTTTTACCAATCCGTCGGCGGTGAACGCATTCCGACCGCGATGCGTTTCGACAACGAGATTTCCGACACCCGCACCGTGCTCGACGTGGAAACCGAGGATCGGGTCGGCCTGCTGTACACGATCTCGCAAGTGCTGAGTGAATTGGGGCTCGACATTTCCGTGGCCAAAATCTGCACGGAAAAAGGCGCCGCCACTGACAGTTTTTATCTCGGCGAAATGGATGGCAGCAAAGTCCTGTCGGTCGAGCGGCAAAAAGCGGTGGAGCGCAAGCTGCGCGCCGCCTTCGCGCGGCTGGACCTGGCTTAGCAGGTCGTTTAAAACTCCTTTCCTTGTAGGAGACGAGGTGACGAGTCTCAAATCTCTTTCTTTTCTGAAGGTTCAGTTAGAGACTCGTCACCTCGTCTCCTACTTGTTAAACGGGCTGCAAGGCTCCGCCCTCGAGTATTGCCAGGGCGGTCGCGTACTGCTGCGTGTGACTGAGGGTCAAATGCAGTTTGCTCCCGCCGCGTTGCTGGAAAAGTCTTTCCCCGCCGTCATGGAGGATGACGAACGGCTCGCCGGATTCTTTGCGGCCAACCTCCATGTCCTGCCAGCCAAGCTGCGCGCCAATGCCGGTGCCGAAGGCCTTGGAAATCGCCTCTTTCGCGGCGAATCGCGCCGCCAAATGTGGCGCGGGGTCTCGGTGCGAGAGACAATACGCGATTTCGTCCGGCCGCAAGATGCGTCGCAAAAAACGCTCACCAAACTTCTCGTGCGACGCCCGGATCCGAGTGACTTCAATGATGTCGATGCCCGTGCCTAGAATCATGTCAGCTTCGCCGTTCTCAACCGGGATATTTTTCCATCAATTGCAGCATTTCCCGTACGGCCGTCGCCAGTCCCACGGTGAGGGCCCGGCTGATGAGGCTGTGCCCGATGTTCAGTTCGACCAGATGCGGCACCAGATGCAGCACCGGCAAATTTTCATAATTCAAGCCGTGCCCGGCATTGACTTTCAACCCCAGTGCGTCTGCCTGCCGCGCGGCGGCCACCAATCGCTGGATTTCCAGGTTGCGCGCGCGCTTGTTCCGAAAATGTTCCGAATATGCGCCGGTGTGCAACTCGATGAACTGGGCGCCCACGCGGGCGGCGGCTTTGATTTGCGCCGGGTCGGGCGCAATGAACAAACTCACCTCGATGCCGGCGTCGTTCATCCGCTTGCGCGTCCTGATCAGTGCGGCAATGTTTCCCGCCGCGTCCAAGCCGCCTTCGGTGGTCACTTCCCGCCGGCGCTCGGGCACGAGGCACACGATGGCCGGTTTCAATTTCAACGCAATGGCCACAATCTCCGGTGAGTTCGCCATCTCGAGATTCAGGCGCGTCCGGATCGCCGCGCGCAACTTCCAAACGTCCTGGTCCTGGATGTGCCGCCGGTCTTCGCGCAGATGCGCCGTGATCCCGTGCGCACCGGCGGATTCGCAGATCAGCGCCGCCGCGACTGGATCGGGCTCGCCGTGTTTCCGTCCGCGATAACGCGCCTCCCGCAGCGTGGCCACATGGTCGATGTTGACGCCGAGCTTGAGCATCGGTGTCAGGGTCTGGGTGGAACCGGGTTCCTCGAGGGCGGTGTGGCAAACGGCCAGGGCAGGCCCACCGTGGGAAATCCCGGATCGTCCAGCCACTTCACCAACGCGACCAGTTCGAAGCCGGTCAAGCCGAGGTGCGATTTGCGCACCAGGGTGAATTCCTGCGGCGACGTGAGCAGGATTTCCGTGACGCTGTTCCCGAGCAGCGGCGAAACCGCCAGCAGCCACTGCGGACCGGCGGTTGGCGCGGGAAGTTGCGGCAGTTTGTCCGCTGGGAGCAGCGATAGCAATAAATCAAGTCGCCGCCATTGGAGCAGGCGTGCCTCGGTGATTTCCCAGTCATAGTAGACCAGGTTTGTGCGACCAGTCACTTGCTGGAGCAATTCCGCCGGCGGAGGCTGATTGCTGGGGAGCGCCGGAAAAATGCCCGCCATCATGAAATCTCCCGGCGGTTCCGGGGCGGGATGAATCGAGGGAACAATGATCGGCAATCCTTGCCATGCGATCTCCACCGTGTTCGTCAAATAGCGAATCACTCCGTCCGTCGGCCGGTTCGCATTGGTTTTGGCCCATTCGACTATCCGCGGCGCCAGTTGCGTCAGTTGGTTGGTTGCGTGCGGCGCCGGCCAGGCCGCGAACGACTGAAATGGAACACCTGATTGTGCCCACAGGAAAAACTGGTTGGGCACCGATTCGACCGCAAGCTCCTTGATGAATCCCCTCTCCTTCAGCCAGGGCGCGATTCCACGCAGCGCCGTGAAACTGATGAGCGGTTCCTGGATGGTGTTCGTCGGTACGCGCCACGGATCGAGCGGCGGGTTCAGCGGCTGCGGATAATTCAGTCTCAGGTTTGTCCGCAAGTCCTCCCCCTTTCCGCCCACCGCCAGTTGCGCGCGCGGCCACCTCATGAAATCGGGCCAGGAGAGCAACGCCGCCAGTCGCGGAAAATCCGCATCCACTTCGAGCCAGGCCCCGTTCGCGGCCAGTGGCCAGCCGGACGTCGTGAGTTGTGGCAGCGTGCCCAGCCAGGGCCGCTCGTCTCCGCTCGCGGCAAGCACCAGCCAGCGACCGGCGCGCAGGCAATGGAATCTCCCGGCCTGGAAACCGGAATATTTTTCCACGCTGAATGGGCGGGGCGCGTCCGCACCTGACCAGCATTGCCACAGGTTCGTCTGCCAGAGGCGCGCCCGTTCGTCATTCAATTCGACTGCCAGCGCCCAGGTGCCGACTCCGTTGGTAATCGCGTGCAACTGGAACCTCGTCTCCGCGCTCCACACGTCCGCCAGCAACGGTTGCAGCCAGGCGGCACGATTGGTGTTCGCGCCGTCTGAACCGGGAAACAGATTCGCCAGCGCACTCGCCAGTTTTTGAAACGTCTGCGCGCGCAACTGCTGCGTCGCCGGCAACGCCGCGATTTGCCTGAGCTTCGCCGCGTTGGTGTCGCCCGTCAGGTGCGTGGTGCCCACAAAATGCCAGCGCAGCAGCGGCGCGGGCGCGGGCGCGGCGGCGACGGCACGTCTCGGCGGCGGCGTTTCCGCGGGCCGTTGATCGCAGCCCGCCCCCAGCCCCAGGCTGAACAAGATTAATATGGCCAATGTAAATCGCATTTAGGCGCTCTTGATTGCCAAATTGTACCGCATTAAGCAAACCCATAAACGGAGCCATAAACGGGGCCGCTACCGCAATTTCCGAACTCTACGCTTGCTTTGAACCAAACCGGCTTGCTTCCATCCCCCGTGCTGGGAAGTCGCTCATTCCTAAAATACTGGCTGCCGGTGCTCGGCTGGATGCTGCTGGTGTTCTGCGCCTCCACCGACCTGATGTCCGCCCCCCACACGTCGCGCTTCCTCGGGCCGTTTTTGCGTTGGCTGGTTCCCGGCCTTTCCGAGGACTCAATCCGCCTCGCCCAATTGACGATTCGCAAGACCGGGCATCTGGCCGAGTATGCCGTGCTGGCGTTGCTGCTGTGGCGCGCGCTGCGCAAACCAGTGCCCGACGACCCGCGTCCATGGTCGTGGCGCGAAGCCAGGCGGGCGCTGCTCCTCGCCGTGTTGTACGCCGCCACGGATGAATTGCATCAGGCCTTCGTGCCATCCCGCGACGCCGCCGTGGCGGATGTCCTGCTTGATGCACTGGGTGCGGCACTGGGACTCGTGTTGCTCTGGGCCATCGGGCGCAGCCGGAAACGCTGGTAAGGAGGCATGAATCGTCCGCTGATTTTGGTGGCGCTCAGTTATACGGGCGGCATTTTGCTGGCCCGTTATGTGCCAGGCGCGCCGCCACTCTGGTGGCTCTTCGCGGTGTCGCTGGCGCTGGCAGGGCTCGCCCTCGGTTGTGCCTCCTGCCGCGCCTGGTTGCTTTTGGCGCTCGCGCTGTTCACCGGCTGGACCAATTTGGCAACCCGCACAACCGTCCTTTCACCCCACGACCTCCGGCGGCTTGTCGGTGATCAAGTGGAACTGGTCGCGTTGCGCGGCACGCTCTGCACCACCCCCACCCAGCGGGTCTATGAGCGGGATGAACAGGAATCCTGGCGCTCGCTGGCCCAACTGCAGGTGAGCGCCCTGCGCCGCAACGGCGATTGGGAGCCCGCCTTTGGCCGCGTGGCGGCCAGCGTGCCGGGTGTGCTGGACACAAATTATTTTGCCGGGCAAACCGTGGAAGTCACCGGCGTGCTGCAGCCGCCCAAAGGCCCGGCGGCGGAAGGTTTGTTCGATTACCGCACCTACCTGCGCTGGCAGGGCATTTACCACCAACTGCAAACCAAAGGTGCGAACGACTGGCAACTCGCCTCCGACCCGGCCGAACCGGCGTCACCGCCGTGGGTGGGTCGGTTTTCGGCTTGGGCGAAAATCACGCTCGCCCGCGGCCTGCCGGTCGAGGACGAATCGCTGCGGCTGATCTGGGCCATGGCGCTCGGCTGGCAAACCGCGCTCACCAACGAGGTCTCCGAGCCGTTCATGCGGTCGGGCACCATGCACATCTTTGCCATCAGCGGACTGCACATCGCGCTGATCGCCGGCATTCTGGTCAGTGTGCTGCGCGTGTTCCGCGTGCCGCGCGGGGCCTGCGGTGCGCTGGTCATTCCGCTGATCTGGTTTTACACTTCGGCCACCGGCTGGCAATCCTCCGCCATCCGCTCGACGATCATGATGACCATCATCATCGCCGGCTGGTCACTGCGACGGCCCAGCCATCTGCTCAATTCACTGGCCGTGTCGGGCTTCATCATTCTGCTCTGGCAGCCGGAACAACTGTTCCAAGCCGGTTTCCAACTCTCCTTTTTTGTCGTGTTGAGCATCGCGCTGTTGCTGCCGCCGTTCGAGGAACTTCGTCTGCGGCTTTTGAAAACCGACCCGTTCCTGCCGGACGAACTGCGCCCGCGCTGGCGGCGCTGGCTCGATCTGCCGGTGCGCTTTCTCAGCACCAGCTTTGCCACCTCACTGGCGGCCTGGCTCGGTTCGCTGCCGTTGATCGCCTATTATTTTCATCTCATCACCCCGGTCAGCCTGCTGGCCAACCTCGTCATTGTGCCCTTGAGCAGCCTCGCGTTGATGTGCCATCTGGGCAGCCTCGTGTGCGGAAGCTGGCTGCCGTGGGGCACCGAACTGTTCAACCACAGCGGCTGGTTTTGGATGGAAAATATGATCCGCCTTTCGGATTGGTTTGTCGTACTGCCGGCCGCGTATTGGTACGTCCGCGCTCCGACGTTCGTTGAATTCATCCTCTACTACCCACTGGTTTTTCTGGCCGTCACCGGACGCCTGTTCACGCCGCGCTGGCGGGTTTGGTCTGGTGCCGGCCTCGGTGTGCTTGCCGTGGTTTGGATTTTGAACTGGCGGCACGAAGGCGCGGAGATGCGGGTGACGGTTTTGAACGGAGCCAGCTCGGTGTACGTGGATGCGCCGGGCCACGCGCAGGATTTATTGATCGATTGTGGCACTGAATCCGGCGCCAGCTTGATCGTCAAACCATTCCTGCGCGCACAAGGCGTCAATCGCTTGCCGCATCTGTTGCTCGCACACGGTGACCTGCGCCACGCCGGCGGCGTCGAGGTGATTACCGAACAATTTTCCCCCGCTCAAATCACCACTGGCTCCGTACCTTCCCGTTCAGCCAGCTACCGGGCGATCACCGATAAAATCGAGTCATCGCCGCAACGCTGGCGGCAGGTGCATCGCGGCGACTCGCTGGCGGGTTGGGCCGTCTTGCATCCCGCCGCCGCGGACCATTTCACCCAAGGCGACGACAATGTCGTGGTGCTGCGCGGTGAATTTCAGGGCACACGAATCCTACTGCTGTCCGACCTTGGAAAACTGGGCCAGCGCGCGTTGTTGGAACGGGAAAAGGATTTGCGCGCCGACATCGTGATCGCCGGCCCGCCCACGCAAGGCGAACCGCTGAACGATGCGTTGCTGGAAGCGATACATCCGCGGGTGATTGTTATTCAAGACATTGAATTTCCCGCGAGCCGGCGGGCGAGCCGCGCATTGCGTGACCGGCTGGCGCAACGCCATGTGCCGGTGTTTTACACGATCACGTCAGGATCATTGTCGTTGCGGATCAATCCGCACGGCTGGGAACTGCGCACGGCGGAGGGCCAGCATTTGGCTCCTTGATGGGCGCACCTCCGTTTCTTGCACGAGGGATTGGCTCCGCTGCGTCAGTCCCGCAGGGACGATCGAAAATAGCCCGGTGCTTTAGCACTGGGTTCACGACATTGCCTGATGAGTCCCGCAGGGACGGCAGAACTGGGTGGGGGATTTCTGCCGTCCCGGCGGGACTCGCATTGCGAGGGTGACCTGCGGCACGGGGCGCTCCGCAAGCCAGAGGCTTGCCAGCCATTAGCCGGGGGTTAAGCGCAGCGCCACCCCCGGATTAATGTCGAAATGGATCAGCACCCCGGAAGCGGGTGCCAGAGCCGTCATCCAGCAAACCGGCGCTGCGACCCCTCGCGGGGTCGGGCCAATCTCCGGCAATTCCGGGGGTGTCGCTCGCCGACTCACTCAACCCCCGGCTAATGGCTGGCAACCCTTCAGGTGGTCCCGGTCGCCAGCACCGACAGCGAACCGCGATGCGCCCACACAATCCCTCGCTGGTCTCGTCGCTTGACCGGGAGCGAGTTCGCTGGAATGTTCAAGCCACACAAATGAGTTGCTAGATTTACCCATGGTCCGCGTGCACCTGAATGTTAGTGTTAGATCCGCAGATATGAAGCTCGCAGTTCGCGTGGTTCTTCTGTTTGTGCTGCTGCCAACGGCGGCTTATGCGCACGGGACGGAGGTAATATATCTCCCCCTCGGACAAGGGACTTCTCTTTCTTTGATCGTAGTCGCTGCTTGCCTACTACGAATGCGGTGGCCGCGTAGGACACTCCTTTTAATTCTCCCAATCATTGTCATGGCAGCTACATGGAATCTACCGGAACCTTTCCTAAGCCTAGTATTTGGTGTTCCTGGTCAGCGTGATCATTCAGCGATTTGGTATCAATTGCTTGGAGTCATTCCGCCACTCGCGACGGCAGCCGTGGTTTATCTCAGTTTCCGCAAGCCCTCAAATGGCGACAAAAACGCCTAACATTGCTCCCCATCATCCAGGAGATAGAGCAGAAGTTGGCGAAGTTTCGAGATGCCCGATTCGATGTCGATGCTCCTTACATCAACTATTTCACCGAAAGATCGTAGCACGCCATCTCGACGGAATTGCGCACGAGTAATTTGCCGTCGGCGATCGCAGGATGATTCCACGTCTTGCCTTTGATGCCGGGGACGCGCGCCAGTTCTTCGTATTTGTCGGGCGAGGCTTTTACCAGTGCGATGTCGCCGTCGCCGCAGAGGATCACCAGATGGCCGCTGGCCAGCAGCAACTGGCCGTAGCCGTAGTTGCCGTCCTTCCATTTGCGCTCGCCCGTCGCGGCGTCAAGGCAGACCAGCCGGTCTTCGTCCAAGCCGTAGAGGTAACCGTTCCAAGATACGGAGCTGGTGAATTTGTTTTTTAGATTCTTGTTCCGCCAGAGCGTGCGCGCGCTGAAACTGGAATTGTTTTCACTCACCTCCACGCCCACACAACCCGTGCCATACCCAGCCGAAAGCAAGAAGCGATTCGTGCCCATCAGCACCGGCTGCGCGATGTTGCGATTGTTCATCAACACCACCCAGGGATGTTCCCAGAGCATTTTGCCATCCTCGATGGACAACCCGACCGCGCGCGTGGAACTGACCGCGAGCAGTTGC
>JAYUBJ010000704.1:0-2969 GCA_043740915.1 Verrucomicrobiota bacterium | reverse complement strand
AAAAACCTGCCGGATTCGGAAATGCATTTGCTTACGGACACCTGCCTAACCCGCTGCCGAGAACTGATCGAGCGGCACGGCGGCAGCGTTAACAAATTCCTCGGCGACGGCCTCTTTGCGTATTGGCCACACCAGAGCGAGATTGGCGTCCGGGTGGCCGCGGCCTTGCGGGATCTCAGTCGCATGCAGGAAGAGAGCCATCCCGAGTTCCGCGTGGTGCTGCACCTTGGCCCGGTCTTCATGGGAGGAGCCGCCTCGATGGGGGAAGAGAGCCTGCTCGGCAAGGAGGTTCATTTCATCTTCCGCGTCGAGAAGCTCGCTGGTGGGATCGGCGAGCGGATGTTGATCAGCGAGGCCGCACGCCAGGAATTGCCGGCCAGTTTCGTGACGCTTGACGCCGGTCGTCACAAGGTGCAGAGCTTCGAGGGCGAATTCGCCTTCCACAGTTACCCCAAGGTGATCGGTTGAAGCCGCCCACCGCAGAACGTAGATAATTTCGTTGCGGATTTTCCGCCTTCTCATTGTTAAAATACGTTGAAAGAAATTCGGCAGTGGCGTCGTATCCACGAACCGACCTGTGAAATAGTTTATGCCTGATCCATCCGACGAACTGATTCCAACGCGCCACAGCCTCTTGAACCGGCTGAAGGACTGGGACGACCACGAGAGTTGGCGCGATTTCTTCAACACCTACTGGAAGCTGATCTATGGCGTGGCGGTCAAGTCCGGCCTCAGCGACACCGAGGCGCAAGAGGTGGTTCAGGAAACGGTCATTTCGGTTTCCAAGAAGATGCACGATTTCAAATACGACCCCGCCGTGGGCTCATTCAAAGGCTGGCTGCTGCACTTGACCCGCTGGCGCATTGCCGACCAGTTCCGCAAACGCCAGCGCGAACGGCAGGCGGACGCGCCGCACGCCACGGACGCCTCGCGCACCGCCACCATCGAGCGCGTGCCCGACCCAAACAGCCTCAATCTGGATGCCGTGTGGGATGAGGAATGGCAGAAAAACCTCGTCGCGGCCGCAATTGTAAACATCAAGCGCCAGGTCAACCCACGCCAATATCAAATCTTCGATCTTTACGTGATCAAGCAATGGCCGGTCGGCAAGGTGTCCAAGACACTCGGCGTAAACGTCGGCCAAGTGTATCTGGCCAAACATCGCATCACCTCGCTGTTGAAAAAAGAAGTGATTCATCTGGAAAAAGGAACGTTCGGACCCTCCGCGTGAACGAAGCTTGAGAAGGTGAAATGGACATCCCAACTCCATCTTCATCCCCCGAGCCGCCGCCCCAAAGCGGCCGTCTTGGGTGTACCGTTTCCACCAGGTCTTGCACCAGGTGGCCCAGCAAATAATCCGATCCTCATCTTGACGGATAGAGGTGGTAAAGCAGCAGGTAAATCACCACGCCGGTAACCGAGACATACATCCAGAGCGGCCAGGTCCAGCGGGCGATCTTTTTGTGCAGTTCAAACCGCTCCTTGATGGCACGATGAAACGTCATCAAAATCAGCGGCACGATCACCATTGCCAGAATCGTGTGGGTGAAGAGAATTGTAAAATACACCGGACGAATCCATCCCTCCCCTTTGAAGTCGGTCCGGCCCTCGAAGTAATGATAGATCAGGTAACAGGTCAGAAAGATCGTGGAGGTGAGGAACGCCGCGATCATGCAGTTGCGGTGCGCGCGTTTGTTGCCGCGCTTGATGAATATATAACCAGCAGTGAGCAGCACGGCGCTGGTGGAATTCAAGCACGCGTTGACGGCGGGAAGATCGTGAAGTGTCATAAAGTCTTCTCCCGAAGCAGGAGGTCGATGGCCTTCAGAATCCGCGGCTGGAAGTCCGGTTCCAAACTTTCAAAAGCACCACGCAACTGGCCGCGTTCGTCCACCAGCACAAAGATGGTGCTATGGACGAACAGGTCGTCGCTGGCCGTGCGATCCGCCGGTTTGTTTTCGAGGGCGGTGAGTTTCAAGCTGTCGATGGCCAAGGCAGCAATTTGAAGTTTCGTGCCGGTAAGGAAATTCCAGCGCTCGGGCGGCGCGTGAAAACGTTCGGCATATTCTTTCAAGACGGCGGGGGTGTCGAATTCCGGGTCGGTGGTGAGCGTGACGAGCTGGACCGGCTGGTTTGGAGGCAGCGCGGCCAGGAGTTCGCCCATGTGCTGGGTCATTAGCGGACACGGGCCCGGACAGCGGGTGAAAATGATGTCGGCCACCCAAATCTTCCCGCGCAAATGGGTGAGGGAGACGGGCTGACCGAGTTGATTGGTCAGCGAAAAATCCGCGATTTTGCAGATGACCGGAAGCGCCGGGCCGGCCGTATCAACGGGCTGCATTTTTGAACGGATGAAGGTTCCGCCAATGACCAGCACAATCAAGAGCACGAATCCCCAAACGAACCATTGCAGCGAACGGGAGGAGGGGGTCATCACGCTTCAATTCCGCGTTTCGCAGAACCGTCGGCGCGCGCTGGATCCGGTACAGAAACCCTATTCAAAGCTGGTGGCCTTGGAGCCGGCAGTTTCAAGCCATTTGTTGTAGGCGGCCTCGTCGTCCACATACAAGCGGCCCGCAGCCATGGCGGAGTGGCCGCTGCCGCAGAGTTGGGCGCAATTGATCTGATAGATTCCCGGCTTGGTCGGGGTGAAGTGCAACGGGATGCTCAGGCCGGGGATGGCGTCCTGCGTGATGCGCAGCGAAAGAATTTTCAGCGAGTGAATGACATCCCGCGAACTGAGTTTGATGATGACCGGCTTGTTCAGCGGCACATGGATTTCATTGAGCGTCTGAATGTCGTCCTTGGCCGCCGGATCGGACTTGTCGATGCCCAGCTTGTTGTCCGGGGCGACAAATTTCTGGTCCTGGCGGCCGAACACGCCGTCCTTGCCAGCATAGCGGGCATTCCAGCCGAATTGTTCGGCGACCACCTGGATGACGGTCGCTTTTTTCTCATCGGGGAATTGA
>JAYUBJ010000703.1:0-2973 GCA_043740915.1 Verrucomicrobiota bacterium | reverse complement strand
AATTACTTTGCCGGTTTCTCCGCCAGCGCCTGGCTGAATGCCTGCACGGCCTCGTCGTCGAAGCACACCAGATAGACCTTCTGAATCTCAGCGTGGGTGTCCACGAACTTGGCCGCCTCGGTCGCGGCCACGCGCGCCGCCGCTTTGAGCGGATAGCCGAAGTTGCCGCAACTGATCGCGGGGAAGGCGATCGATTGGACGTTGTTTTCCAGCGCCAGTTGGAGACACTTCCGGTAACAGGAGGCGAGCATTTCCGGCTCGCCATTGTCGCCGCCCTTCCAGACCGGGCCGACGGTGTGGATGACATACTTGGCCGGCAGATCGTGGCCGCGGGTGATTTTGGCCTGGCCGCGCTCGCAACCGCCCAACGCCCGGCACTCCGCCACCAACCCCGCGCCGCCGCCCGCGAAAATCGCGCCTTCAATCCCGCCGCCGCCCTGCAGGGAACGACTCGCCGGATTGACAATCGCATCGACCGCGAGCGAGGTGATGTCGGCCTTGATCACTTCCACCTTCGGCCCCCCGGGGACGGCGCGTTGGGCAGCGGGTGCGTCCGCCGCCCTTTTCTTCGCTTTGGGTTTGGCTGCCGGGGCGGCGGATTGCTGGGTTTCAATTTCGTCGAGCAATGCCACCATCGCCGCAGCCGTTTCCTTTTCGATGGCGGCCACCTTTTGCCGGTGCGCTTCGTAGATGCTCAAGAATTTTTCCGATAACTTGGCCATAGGTTTTCCTTTGTAGCAGAATAATACTCGCCAACGGCGTCCCGCCCACCGTGGATTCACGGCTTGGGACAAGGCCCAGCCTAGCCGAAACCCCGCCGCTTGCCACACATTTTCCAGCAGCCGGGCGGGACGGCCACCCGGGAATTGTCAACGCGTCCCCATCCCCACGCTCTGCACTGTCTGGAACAGCTTGCCCTCGGTCTTGATGCTCGGGGCAATGATGATTTCCGTTTCCTGAAATTCGCGGATGCTCGCCGCGCCCACGTTGCCCATGCACGTGGTGATCGCCCCCACGAGATTCTGCGAGCCGTCGTCCACGGTGGCGGGGCCGAATAGAATCTGCTTCAGGGAGCCGGTGATGCCGACTTTGATGCGCGTGCCGCGCGGCAGGTTTGCGTGCGGCGTGGCCATGCCCCAGTGGTTGCCCTTGCCGGGTGCCTCCTTGGCCCGGGCGAAGGCGCTGCCGACCATCACCGCGTCCGACCCACAGGCCAGCGCCTTGCAGACATCGCCGCCTTTGCTCATGCCGCCGTCGGTGATGATCGGAATATACTTGCCCGTGTGCTTGAAATAATAATCGCGAGCCGCCGCGCAATCGACCGTGGCGGTGACTTGCGGCACCCCGAGGCCGAGCACGCCGCGGCTGGTGCAGGCCGCGCCGGGGCCGACCCCGATGAGCACGCCCGCCACGCCATTCTGCATCAGCTCAATCGTAACGTTGTAGGTGACGGCGTTCCCAATCAGGATGGGGATCCGCAACGCCTTGGTGAACCCGGGAAGGTCGAGCGATTTGTATTCGTTGGAGATATGCCGGACGGTCGAGACCGTGGATTGCACCACGAACAAATCCGCGCCGGCTTCCTGCGCGATCGCGGCGAAGCGCTCCGCCTTTTGCGGAATGGAACTTACGGCGGCGAGCACACCCGCTTTCTTCAACTCATGCACGCGCTTGCTGATGAGTTTTTCCTTGATCGGCTCCAGGTAAAGTTTCTGAATCAAGGTGGTGACGTCGTCCTTGTCGGCCTTCACCACCTCCTCGAGCACCTCGGCGGGGTTCTCGTAACGGGTCTGCACGCCCTCGAGGTTGATGACGCCCAGCCCGCCCAGCCGGCCCATCTCAATGCAGAACTTCACGTCGGTCACCCCGTCCATGGCGCTGGCGATGATGGGTATTTTCAGCGTGATCACGCTCCCATCCTTGCGCGGGATCTGAAAGCTCGTGTCGACTTCGTTGGGGTTGATGGTCACTTCGCCCGGCACAAGGGCGATCTCGTCGAAGCCATAGGTGACCCGCGCTTTCCGGTTTCGGCCAATCCACATTCCCATAATTTTCCTGCGTCAGAATTAAAAGGGATTGAACGGAAGGCTCCATTCAACCCGGTGTGCGTTAAAAATTGATTGAATCGTTCGTCACGCCACACTGCGGGCAGCGGGAACGATCCACATCGGCGTCATCCGTATAAACCACCGCGCATTTAACGCAGCGAAAAACGCGGTCTTCGCTGGCCGTGGGCTCGAACCGCCGCCGCCGACGCTCGTAATATAAGGCCACGGCGGAAAGCCCCGCAAGTAAAGAAACCAAATATGCCAGAATGAGCGTGTCGGGCGTCATGGCGGCGGCGGGGCGGGCACCGCCGTGTGCCAGGTGAAGATCAGCGTGCCCGCCGTGAACGCGGCGGACGGCGCGGTCCCACCGGGTTTGAGCGGTTGAAAGCGAAGGGTGTTGGCCAGCTCCAGCGCGCGGTCATCGGCCGCCTTCAATCCACTGCCTGAAAGCAACGTGGTGGAAAAAATTTCTCCGGCGGTGTTCACGAGGACTTGCACCTTGCTGGGTTTCAACACGTCCTCATAAGGCAAGTCGGGCAGCATCGGTTGGGTTGCCAACGGGCGGGCCTTGAGTGCGCCTTCGACGCGCAACGTGGATTTCAGCAGCATTGGCTCCGGAACGATGGCCAGCTCCGTGAGCTGCGGCGCCGGCTTGTCCGCCAGTCGAAACGGCACGGTGGCGTTCGTGGCCACAAATCCGAAAAACGCCCGGCCCCACTGCGTGGACGTGGCAGCCAGCCAGCCCGGCGGCTCCGTCCAGCTGGCCAACGGATGCTCGAGCGAGGGAAGGGCCAGCCAGGCCCGACCGGAAAAGCCGCGGGGATTCGCCAGGGCGTACAAGGTCGGATCGTCCACCACTAACGGATCGTTCAGCCGCGCATTGGAAATCGAATCCAGCGCCAAACTAAACGTAGTGGTCTCCCGG
>JAYUBJ010000702.1:0-2975 GCA_043740915.1 Verrucomicrobiota bacterium | reverse complement strand
GTTGCTCAGCGATCCGGAGCGTCCCTACTGCCGCCGCTACGAAGGCGACGAGGACACGCGCCGCAAGCCGGCCTATCATAATGGCACCGCGTGGGTGTGGACGTTTCCGGTCTTTTGCGAAGCGCTGGCCCGCGCGTGGGACTTCGCGCCGGAAGCGGTGGCGGTGGCCCGGGCCTACCTCGGCAGCCTCGACCGGTTGCTGGCGGAGGGCTGCGTTGGCCAACTGCCGGAGATCGTGGATGGCGACGCGCCCCACACCCAACGTGGCTGCGACGCGCAGGCGTGGAGTGTGACCGAGGCATTACGTGTGTGGCGGTTGTTGGGCAAGGCCAGCCACGCTGCAAGCAACACGACTAAAGGTAGAAACCGCAGATGAACGCAGATGAACGCAGATAACACCACGGCACTCAAGGCGCAGGGACCGGTTGAGGAATGCACTAAGCCGGAACCATTCAGTTGAAATGGAAGTGCCTCACGCCAAGGGGGCGAAGGGCGCAAAGATGATGGAAATCTCCGCTCCAAATTATGCATACCGAAGAGTGAATCAATCTTGGGCTGGTGAATTCCGGTTTCGGTTTTCTACTTTGCGTCCTTGGCGTGCTTTGCGTGAGCGATTGATTGCATCCTTCCGGCTAAGTGTGTATGTCGCCGGGCAGTCCAACCCCATTCCCATCAGCGTTCATCTGCGTTCATCTGCAGTTAAACTTCTGCTCTTGGGCTGACTCATTCCAATCGCTCATTGAGCGCCGCTAGCGCTGCGACGAGCGCGTCCACTTCGGCGCGACCGGACGGGTTCGCTTCGGCCGTGGTGTAATTGTTCAACATGATGGAGAACACGAGTGGCTCGTTCGCTGCGGTGGTGACGTATCCCGAAATCGTGCTCACAAAGCCCAACGAGCCGGTCTTGGCACGGGCATTCTTTTCCGCCGCGGTTCCTTTCAAGCGCGCGCGCAGCGTGCCATCGACACCCGCGAGGGGCAATGCGTCTCGAAAAACTTCGGCGTGCCGGTGGCTCGCCATGTGCCGGAGCAATGTGACTGTGGCGTTGGGGGTGACTAATGCCGTTCGGGAAAGGCCCGAGCCTTCCAGCAAAAAGACCTCGCCGCGCTTGAGGCCGAGTTCGTCAAGGAACTTGTTCATTTCGGCCAAGCCAGTCGCTTCAGTGGTTCGGCTTTCGGGTTTCGGGTTCAGGGTGGCGCCGACTTGCAGAAGCAACAACTGGGCGTAGAGATTTTGCGACGGCTTCATCATCTTCGCGAGAATCTCCGACAGCGGGCGGGACTCGCCGACGTCGATTCTCCACAGGCTCGCCTATTGCCACGCATCCGCCCTCGCTCTAAGGTTTCCCGCATGATTGGCACCATTTTGAACGCGGCGGGGATTCTGCTCGGCGGTGTCGCCGGCTTGACCGTGGCCCGGCAAATTCCCCCCGCCCGGCAGGCGCAAGTGAAAATCATCCTGGCGGCGTTCACCGTATGGGTCGGCTTGAGCATGACCTGGAAGGGATTCAACGGAAGTTTCACGCAGGTGTTCAAACAATTCGCGTTCGTGATTCTCGCGATGATGGCCGGCAAACTGGTCGGCCAATTGGTCGGCATCCAGAAAAACCTCAATCGCCTGGGCCATTACGCCAAGGAACGGTTTGCCCAATCCAGTCTAAAGGACGCCCGCCGGACCAGCGACGGCTTCATCACTTGCACGCTGCTTTTTTGCGTCGGGCCGATGGCCATCCTGGGCGCGGTCGAGGACGGTTTGTCGAACAACTTCAAGATTTTGGCGATTAAAGCGGCGATGGACGGACTGGCGACCATGGTGTTCGTGACGACGTTTGGCTGGGGTGTGATGCTGGCGGTGATTCCGGTGGTGGCGTATCAGGGAACGATTACGTTGCTGGCAGCGCAATTGCAGCCCTATTTGCAACAACAGGAACTGCTCGATTCCGTGAATGCCACTGGTGGACTGCTGGTCTTCTCCCTTGCGCTCATCATTCTCGAGCTGAAGAAAGTTGAGCTCGCGGATTACCTGCCCAGTCTGGCGCTGGCCCCAATGCTCACGGTCTTGAATCGGACACGATCCGCCTGGTTCATTTTTGCCGTCACGTTCGGTGTTTGTGTTTTCGGCGCCATCGTGATGGCCAAGCTGAAGCGGCGGCGCGGGGCGGATGGTTCGGTGAAGAGCGGTTGAGCCGTTCTCTCGTTCGTTGCGCCGAGCAGTCCGCTAAGAACGTAGGTGACGACGTGAGGAGTCTCTAACTTGCCCTTGAAAAACCAAAACAATGTGAGACTCGTCACCTCGTCTTCTACAGAGTGAAGACTTCATTTGCGGGCTACTGGCGGCGTTTTTGATCCAGCGGGGTTTTCAGCATGCCCGCCAGCGTTTGCTGCTCCGACTCGTCGAAGTTGTCCAGACCCAGTTGAATCGCCGACTGATCTTCACGCCAGACGAACGTGCCGAAGATCCGGTCCCAAAACGAGAAGAGCGAGGCATAGTTGGAGTCAGTTTCGTGTTGGATTCGCGAATGATGGATCTTGTGCATTGCCGGAGTGACGATGAACTGGCGCAGGGTGTCGTCGAGCCAGCGGGGCAGGGCGACGTTCGCATGTTGGAACTGCACCACGGCAAACAGGATGGCTTCGTAGAGCACGACTTGCCAGAGTTGGATGCCGCTGAACACCAGCAACGGCACCCGCAACAGCGAGGAGCACAAAATCTCGCCGAGATGAAAACGGCTGGCGGTCGTCACGTCCATCCGCGCGTCGGTGTGGTGCAGGCGATGGAAGCGCCACAAAAATCCAAAGCGATGATTCATCCAGTGCCATTTATACATCCAGACATCGAGTAACAGCACCGCGCCCAGCAGGTTCGCCCACCCCGGCAGTTCGACCCAGTGGAACAGTCCAAAGTGGTGCGCGGCGGTCCAATTTGAAACCCAGAGCCAGGCCGTGGCGATGAACGTCGAGACGACCACGGAGTTC
>JAYUBJ010000701.1:0-2976 GCA_043740915.1 Verrucomicrobiota bacterium | reverse complement strand
GGCACGGACATCTATTGGGCGCGTTCGCGCGTCATCGAGTACTTGAGCGCCGTGCGCGGCATGATGTTCGAGGTCAAGCCCAGCCAATACATCGGAATGAACGAGAGAATAATGGCGATGGGGAGCGTCAAGATGGCGACTAATGCCGAGCGGATGTGCCAAAGGAAAATCAGGCAGACCAGCGCCACCACGATGCTTTCCTCGATGAGCTTTTCTCGCAACGTGGAGATCGAGCGTTTGATGAGCTGGCTGCGGTCGTAGGTGGTGACGAGTTCCACTCCTTCGGGCAGCGACGGTTTGATCTCCTCCAGCTTCTTCTTGATGCCGTCGATGACCCGCAACGCGTTTTCGCCGTAGCGCATCACCACGATACCGCCGACCACTTCGCCTTCGCCGTTCAACTCCGCGACGCCGCGCCGGAGGTCCGGGCCGAGATGCACGGTGCCAACATTCTTCACATAGACCGGGGTGCCCTTCTGCGTCTTGAGCGGAATGTCCTCGATGTCCTCGACGCTCTTGATGTAGCCGCGTCCGCGCACGTAATACTCGGTTGAACCGACCTCGAAAATCTTTCCACCCACGTCTCCGTTGGACTTGCGGATTTTGTCGGCGACTTCCGAGAGCGGAATGCCGTAAGCGGCCAGCTTGTTCGGATCCAGGTCAACCTGGTATTGCTTCACGAAGCCACCGACCGGCGCGACTTCGGAAACCCCCTTCACCGATTCGAGCGCGTAGCGCAGATGCCAGTCCTGAAACGAGCGCAAGTCGGCGAGGTTGTTCTTCCCGGACTTATCCACGAGCGCATATTCATAGACCCAACCGACGCCAGTCGCATCCGGGCCGATGACGGGGTTCACGCCCTCCGGCAACATGCCGCGCACGGCGCTCAAGTACTCGATGACGCGCGAACGCGCCCAATAGATGTCCGTGCCGTCCTCGAAGATGACGTAGATGAACGACTTGCCGAACATGGATTCTCCACGCACGAACTTCACTTTGGGTGCGGCGATAAAGCGCGTGGAAATCGGATACGTGATTTGATCTTCCACGAGATCGGGCGAACGGCCTTCCCAATCCGTATAGACAATCACTTGCACGTCGCTGAGGTCGGGAATGGCGTCGAGCGGCGTCTTGTTTAGCGCCCAAATGCCCCCGGCAACACCGAAAAGGACGAGAATGACCACGAGGAAGGCATTGCGACTGCTGGCTTCGATGATGCGCTCCAGCAGGAAGGATTTGCGCGGCGTGCCGCTGTCCGTCGGCGGTTGCAAGGAAGGGGAAGTGTCCATGAGCAGGTTCCTTGCGGTTTAGAAGGATTTCAACGCGCCCTGCACCTTGGCCTCGGCGTCGATGAGAAAATTCGCGCTGGTGACGACGCGTTCAGTTTCCTTGAGGCCGGACTTCACTTCGTAATAGTCGCCAAACTTGCGGCCGATCTCGATGAAACGCGGCTCCAATTTCCCGCCGCCCCTGTCCACGAAGATGAGGTTGTGTTTGCCGGTCGGCAGCACGGCGGGAACCGGCACGGCGACGCCTTCGCCCATGTCCATCGTCAATTCCACATCGACATACATCTCCGGACGCAACTTGAGGTCGGCGTTCTCGACATCAATCCGCACGCGGCCCGTGCGAAGCGTGTCATTGATGAACGGGTCGATGACGGAGATTGTTCCCTTCAATGTTTCGCCGGGATAAGAGGACGTGGTGATGGAAACCGGCAGCCCCTTCTTCAACATCGGCAGTTCGTCCTGATAAAACTGCGCCCATACCCACACGACGGAAAGGTCGGCAATGTCCACCAAATGATCGCCGTTCATCACCTTGCGCCCTTGATCGACACCGATGTCCTGCACCACGCCTTTGAATGGCGAGGAGAGGGTCAAGGTCTCCTGCGGTTGGCGGGTCTTCTCCAACTCCGCTATTTGGTCGGGGGAGATGTTCCACAGGTTCAGACGCTGCCGCGCGGAGACGACAAGCTTTTCGGCGCTTCGCAGCACGGCCTCATTGCCCTTCGCCTTGGCCCCGTCCCGCATCTTGAGCACATCCACGAATTCGTTCTGCGTGGTGAGCAAGTCCGGGCTGTAAATCGTGAGAATGGGCGCGTTCTTCTCGACCAGTTCGCCGCGCGAGAAGATAAACAACTGCTTCACGTATCCCTCGACGCGCGTGACGTAGTCCCAATGGCGTTGCTTATCGTAAGCAACAAGGCCCACTGCCCGGACAACATGGGTAAAGGGACGCTTTTCAATCGTTCCGTAGGTCACACCGATTTGCTGCTGGCGCTCGACCGCAACGGTGAACTCGGTTGGCTTGTCGTCGCCCGTCGCGCCCGCATCGGCAGGCGCGTTCGTGCCCGCGCCGTGGTCGTGCCCGCCGCCTTTCTTTTCCACCGGAGTGAGATCCATTGAACAGATGGGGCACTTGTCAGTGGGGCTTTGCTTTCTCACCGAGGGGTGCATGGTGCAAGTGTAGTAATCCACGTTGGCAGGCTTGGCGTCCGCGCCGTCCTTCTTGCACGACGCGAGAAAGAACGCTGCGAAGCTCAGTGCGAGCATGAGCGACCACGCTGCCCACCGCGCCGGGCGTGGCGAAACAGGATTGATCGAAATTGGTGTGTTCATGGCTATCGTTCAGTTGAAAACGGTTATGGCTTCTGGTCGTGGTCTTCGTGGTCAGGCCAAAGGGCCGGTTCGCGGGCCAGCGGCGTCAGGGCTTCGAGATTTTCCAGGCCCGTCCAAAGGAGCATCTCGGCGAGCAGTTGATGTTGTTCGGCGGTGGCGCGGGCGGCCATCAATTCGCTTTCGAGCAACAGGCGCCGGGCGTCGAGCACATCGCGAAACGCGCCGCGTCCGGCTTCCCACTCGGACAGGCGACTCGTCAACGCTTGCTGGGAACGGGTGGTGATTTCGTCAGTGTGCAGCAAGGCTTCGCGGCGCATCGCCTCGACGCCGACGGCAAGGTGATGCAATTCTTCGC
>JAYUBJ010000700.1:0-9713 GCA_043740915.1 Verrucomicrobiota bacterium | reverse complement strand
CGAACTTGGTCACGCCCTTGGGATCCTGCGCGATGGCCTTCTCCATCACGACAAAGGCCTCGGTGAATTTGTTCTGCTGTTGCAACACCTGGCTGCGGATCCACAACACCTCGGTGTTGCCCGGTTCGTAAGCCGCCGCCAAGCCGGACAAGAAATCAGCCTGTTCCGGCTGCTTGGCGGACTTCGCGAGCTTGGCGAGGGCGAGCGCGTGGTTGGGTTGCAACGTCAGGACTTCGTTCAAATTGTTGGTGCCGCCTTCATCGACGCGCCGGGTGATGTAGTCCGCCATCGTGACGCTCGCAAACGGCGCAATGGTGCGGGTGCTCCGATCGCCCACAAACCATCGTCCCCAACGGACAAAGTTGCCGTCGTCCGGCGCGGCGGCCAACGTGGACTGCATCGCCTGGAATTTCTGCGACAAATCCTGCAACGATTCCGCGCCACCCGATTCGCCGAGCCGGTAGCCGCCCACAATTTCCGACAAATCGCCCAACCACGCCGGCGCGACACCCCGTAAGGAAACCAGCCAGATGCGCGCGGTCCGGTCATTGGAGGCCGTCACCACAAATTTGCCGTCCGCGCTGAATTGGGCCGACCGCACAAGGTCGTCGTGCGCGAGCGGATCCGTGACGAGTTTGCCGCTGGCCGCTTCCCAGACGCGCGCCGACTTGCCATTGGATACGGTGAGGACAAACTGGCCGCCCGGGCCGAATACGGCGGATTTCACCGCCTCCTCATGCACGAACGGTTCCGTCGCCGGCTTGCCCGTGGCGGCGTTCCAAACGCGCGCCCGCTTGTCTTCCGAAGCGGTGACCACAAATTTTCCATTCGGACTGAAACTGGCGGTATTGACAATGCCATCATGCACCAGTGGCGCGGTCACTTGTTTGCCGCTGGCAACTTCCCAGATGCGCGCGGTCTTGTCGTCGGAGGCGGTCACCACATACTGGCCGTCGGGGCTGAATTGCGCGGATCTCAATTCATCGGATTTTGCCTCGCTCGGGTGCCGGAACGGCCCGGCCACCGGGCTGCCCGTGGTCGGATTCCAGATGCGCGCCGTCTGGTCGGCCGAGGCGGTGAGCACCGATTTGCTGTCGGGACTGAACACGGCGCTGCGCACGACGCGCTCGTGCTTAAGTTTGTCGGTCACGAGTTTGCCAGTGGCACCATCCCAAACCCGCGCGGAAAGGTTTTCGGCGGCGGTGACAATCCATTTGCCGTCAGGACTGAACACGGCGGAGTTCACCCGGTTCTCATGCTTGAGAGTTTCGATCAGCTGGCCCGTGGCGACCTCCCAGATGCGCGCCGAATTTTCGGCCACGGTCAGCAGCCACTTGCCGTCGGCGCTAAAACTGGCCGAGGTCACCGGCTGTTCGTGCTTCAACGGATCGGTCACCGGTTTGCCCGTGCCCGTCTCCCAGATACGGGCGGTCCGGTCATCCGAAGCGGTCACCACATATTTGCCATCCTTGCTGAAGCTGGCGTAATTGAGCCGTTTATCGTTGTCGTGCCGAATCGGCTCCATCAAGGGCTTGCCGCTGATAATTTCCCACACGCGGGCGGTTCGGTCGGCCGACGCGGCGACAATCGCTTTGCCGTCCGCCCGAAAACGCGCCGTCTTGACCTCGCCTTCATGCCGGAGCCATTCGGTCACGGGCTTGCCCGTTGCGGCATCCCAGACGCGCGCGTTCCGGTCATTGCCGGCGGTGACCAGCCACCGACCGTTGGGACTGAAGACCGCAGTGTTGACCGCGGCTTCGTGTTGCAAGGGCTCCGTCACCGGATTGCCGGTCGCGACTTCCCAAACCCGCGCCGTCCGGTCGCGCGAAGCGGTCAAAACCCAACGGCCATCGGGGCTGAATTCGACGTGGTTCACCCAGTCTTTATGCAGCAACGGCTTGCCGACCTTCTTGCCGGTGGCGGCTTCCCAGATCTGGGCGGATTTGTCGCCCGAGGCGGTCACCACCATTTTGCTGTCGGGACTGAACGCCGCGTACGAAACGGCCCCGGCCTCGTGCTTGAGCGGTTCGCCAACGGCCTTGCCTCCGGGAACCTCCCAGAGACGCGCCGCGTTGCCGGAGGTGGTCACCAGCAATTTTTCGTCCGGGCTGAAATTGGCGGAGAACACCACGCCTTCATGCGCGAGCGGTTCGCCGACGGGTTTGCCGGTGGCTGCTTCCCACAACCGCGCCTTTTTGTCGTTGGAAACCGTGACCAAATATTTATTGCCCGGACTGAAGCTCACTGCGTTGACCCAATCATCGTGCTTGAGCGGATCCGAGACGGGCTTGCCCGTCACCGCATCCCAAATACGCGCGGTCTTGTCTTGCGACCCGGTCGCCACCCATTTGCCGTTGGGGCTGAAAACGATGTCATTGACGGCGTACCGATGTTTCAACTCCGCGGTGAGCTTCCCGGTTTCGACATCCCACAATCTCCCGGTGCTCTCGGCGGCGGTCGCCACCTGCTTGCCATCGGGGGAAAAAACGGCTTCCACCACTGGCGCGTCATGTTTCAAAGGATCGATGCGCGGCAACACCCAGTTGCGTTGCAGCAGGACGGAAATCAACCGCGCGATCGCCGACTCGTTGTCCGGGGCGTTGTGCAGGGAACGGGAAAGGAAGGACAACGACTTGGCCTCGCTGCCTTCATCAATGAGCTTGGCGGCCTCGTTGAAATCGGAAATGGACAACGCACGACGGGCTTGTCGGCCGCTTTCAATGGCCGCCTCCTTGGCTTTGGCCTCTTCCTTTTGCGCCTCCTTCGCGGCGTCTTCGGCGAGCCGGGCCAACCGGGCGGATTCAACGGCCTCGTTCCGGGCATCTACGGCTTTTTTGCGCTCGATCTGCGCCTGTTCGTTGGCATCTTCCGCCGCCTTTTGCGATTTGACGGCCGCGTCCTTTGCCTTGCGCTCCGCTTCGTTGGCGGCGAGGGCGACCTTCTCCGACGCCACGGCGGCTTCTTTATCTTTGACCGCTTGTAACCGGGAGCGGTCGGCTTGTTGGCGCTCGTCAACCGCCTCTTTTTTCGCCTGAATCGCATCCTGTTCCCGCAAGTACAACTGGACGCCCAGGGCCGCAAAAATCAGGATGAGCGCGACGGCACCCGCCAGGACGAGTTTCATCCGGCGCTGCTGGCGTTCGTGGTCGCGCTGTTTAAGCGCGTCAAAATCCACGCCGAGAATGCCGGACAACAGCTTGAGCTTCGCGTTGTTTTTGCCGTCCTTGCCTTTCCGCGCGTCGGCGGCGATCGGCTCGGTGGGCACCGTGGTGATCCGCCGGTCGGCGTCCACCCAGAAGCGCACGGCCTCGGGAAAGCATTCCTCCAAACCCGGTTGGGGCCGGCCGGTCACATTCGGTTCGCCATCAACAATGAGGCAAAGCACGCGGTCTTCGCGCCCCATCGACTTGAAGATGCGGATCTCCTGGTCCACCCACTGAGATTTGGCGGACTTGGGGGAACAGACGACCACGAGGTAGCGGGATTGCTGGAGCGCCCGGGTCAGGTTGTCGCCGAGGTTGGCCGAGCCGGGCAACTCGTCGCGGTCACGGAAAACCGGGAAGGCGCGTTTGGGCACGATGCCGTTGCGCGACGGTTTGCCCACCAAATTCAGGGGCACTGAGTAGGTTTCCAATCCCTTGTGCAACCAATCGGCCCAACTACTATCGGCGTGGCTGTAGCTGATGAACGCCCAGTACTTGAATTCGGATTGCGGTTGTTCCTCAGGCATCGCGGTTCACGGGTTGAGGGTGCGGGCTGAACCTTCGCCCGGCAGGCGACACTTCCCGTTGCCGGTCGGGATCGCGCTTGAACATGTTGTCAGGCAAGTCGAAGGTGACATTGATCACGCAACTCAATGCCAGTTCCCCCTGTTAATGTCAAACGTTGTCGGTGCGAATTTGCGCGCCCCTCCTTTTGCTTGCTGAAAGTTTTAGGGTTCCATTATACTGCCCACGCTGAAGTTTCCCGGATCGGTTCTGACAACGCCATTGATGATCAATTGTGACGCTGGATATGGAAATACAACCGCAAATCCCGACGCGCGGCTTGGTCGGGGACGATCCGGATCCGAGTTTCCCAACCGGGGTAAATTGCGGCCTGAAGACTAATGGAATAACCGACTCCATTCCAACCCCATGAACCGCCAGCAGTACATCCCCAGCCCGCTCGATACCTCCAAAGTCAAACTGTCGGACGACATTGTCCGGCTGACCGAATTTTACGCCGAGAACGCCCACGAGGTTTGGGCCGAGGAGAAAATCGCCCAGGGCTGGCGGTATGGGCCCAAGGTGGACGAGGATAAAAGGGAACACCCGCTCCTGGTTCCTTACAAGGAGCTCCCGGACAACGAAAAACGCTACGACCGCAGATTGGCGCAGGAGAACCTCAAGGCGATTTTGTCCACCGGCTACCGCATTGAGCGGCCCACCGATGACTCGCTCAATCTGGAAAGCGACCTGGATTCGAAGGCGAAATTAATTCTCACGCAGTTCAAGAACCCAAAACTCTCCGCCGCCGAGCTGCGGCGGTTGTGGGAGGAGCGGCTGGCGATCATCTGGTTCCGCAACGTGGAGATCTACCGGCGCGCGGTCGAGCAGGCCATGAAGCTGGGGGAAGCGTTTCTCGCGTTTGACATGACGGCGGAAGGGTTGCAGGCGTTCAAGCGCAACCTGCGTTTGATTCAGTTGCAGGCGCTGGCGCTCGCCCGCACCGGCGCCACCAAGCGAGCCAACCAAATCCTCGACCAGTTGCGCGCCGCCGGCCATCAGGACGAAGAAACCCTCGGTCTGCTCGCCCGCACGCACAAGGATTTTTGGGCCATTTCCGCCGATGAGGTCGAAAAAAAACACAACCTGAAAGTCTGCTACGAAATGTATCTGGACTCGTACCGTCGCAATGGCGGCTACTACTCCGGCATCAATGCGGCCTCGATGGGGTTGATCTATGGTGAAAAAGACATTGCCGAAGGGTTGGCCAAGGAAGTGACCGACCTTTGCCAGGCCAGCCTCGCCCAGCTCGGCCCTGAATCGGACGAGCGCTACTGGCTGGAGGCGACCCTGGCCGAGGCGGCGCTGATCCGCCGGGATTTCGCCATGGCGGAGGATTATTACATCCGCGCCAGCAAGGGCGGCCAAAGCTCCGTCGTCCTGAGCCGCACGCGCGGCCAGGCCCGCCTCCTGCTCGAATATATCGAAGGCAACCCCAACCGCCTGGACCACTGCTTTCGCCTGCCCCGCATCGTCGTCTTTTCCGGTCACATGTTTGACCGACTGAACCGGAATCCGCCGCGTTTTCCCCACACCCTGGAGCCGCTTGTCCGCGAAGAACTGGGCAAACGGTTGCAAAAACTCAACGCGCAGATCGTGTTTTCCTCGCTGGCCTGCGGTGGCGACACCATCGTTTGCGAACTCATTCTGGAGCGCGGTGGCGAAGTCAATGTCACACTGCCTTTCAAGAAAGATGACTTCATCAAATCCAGCGTGGACATCTTTCCGGGCATCGACTGGGTCCAGCGCTTCAACAAGGTCATGCAGGATGCGGCCACGGTCACCATCCTGAGCGAACTCGGCGACACCAAGGACGCCGCCTCCTACGATTATTGCAACATGGCGATTAACGGACTGGCGCTGCTCAAAGGCCAGTTCCTCGGCATGGACGTCGTGCCTCTAGTGCTCTGGGACGGCCAGCCCGGCGGCGGCCGCGGCGGAACGCAAACCTTTTATGATTTCTGGAAAAACCGCGGCGCCCAAGTCGAAATCGTCGAGCTGGATGCCATCGTCGCCGCGGCACCCTCCATCCTCCTCGAATCGCCGCCGGTTCCTCTTGAATCCGTTTCCGATGGAAACGGTGCCCTGCCGGCGGCGGCGGTGGCCGATGCGTTGCCGCCGCAGGAAATCAAGGCCATGCTGTTCGCTGACATCGTCGGCTTCACCAAACTTTCCGAAACGCAGGTGCCTAGTTTTGTCGAACACTTCCTTGGCAAAGTTGCCCGGTTGATGGATGACATGAAATGCCCGCCCATCCACCGCAACACCTGGGGCGACGCCGTGTGCTGTGTGTTCGATAATGTTTCCGACGCGGGTGTCTTCGCGCTCAATCTCCGCGACATGGTGCGCGGCACCAACTGGAATGAATGGGGCCTGCCCAACGAGTTGAACATCCGCATCGCCCTCCATGCCGGCCCGGTGTTTCCCTGCTACGATCCGGTGCTGAAAAAACTCACCTACAACGGTTCGCACGTGAACAAGACCGCCCGCATCGAGCCGGTTTCCGAGGAAGGCCAGGTCTATGCGAGCCAGGCGTTCGCCGCGCTCGCCGCTTCGGAGGGCGTGGCGGAATTTGTCTGCGATTATGTCGGCACCATTCAGCTCGCCAAGAAATACGGCGCCATTGCGGTGTTCCTGGTCCGTCGGAATGTTTAAAAATGACTGGTCACCGCACCCCGGCCCAGGCAGCCAGTTCCTCCCGCAAACGTTCGAGCGGCAATCCCACCACGTTGGTAAAGGAGCCGGAAATATTCTCCACGAGCCGCTCGCCTTGCTCCTGGATGGCGTAGGCGCCCGCCTTGTCCAGCGGATTCATCTGTTTGAGGCAGGCATCAATCTGCGCGCGGGACAACGGCCGAAACGTCACCGCCGTGCTTTCGGCAAAGATCCGGCACCGATGGCCGCGCAGATGAAACAGGCAGACACCAGTGACGACCTGGTGCGTGCGGCCCTGCAATTGCGCGAGCATCGCGCGGGCCTCGGCGAGATCCGCCGGCTTTCCGAACAGCGTGGTTCCCAGATAGACCAGCGTGTCCGCGCCCAGCACCAAGTCGTCGGGAAGTTGCGTGGCGATGCTGCGCGCCTTGCGGTAGGCGTTGATCTGGACCAACTCCCCGGCCGTCATCTGTTCATGATGCACTTCCGGCGCCTGGCCCGGAATCACCTGGAACGCCACGTCCAGTTCGCGCAACAACTCCGCCCGGCGCGGTGAGGCTGAGGCAAGTATCAGGAACGGCAGGCTCATGCTCCGGCCTCGCGCAGTTCGCCCGCCAGCGCATCACGAAATCCGTCGCGCCCTTCGCTGAGGCCGCCTTTGCGCAGAATAATAATCTGGTCGCCGCGCCCCAGCGCATCGACGACCACCGTCCACTCTTTGAACGCGACCCGCACGCGGCCAAGATAGCGCGTCCAACGGCGGCCGTCGAGGGTCGAGCGGCCCGGCATGTCCGATCCATCATTTGTACGGACGCGCTGTGGCGCCATCGTTGGTAGGGGTGCGCTGCGGCGCGTCACCATCTGCCGACGCGGTCGGCGCGAGCGCAGCGAGCATCTCCGTCCTTTTGTGCGTCTGTATTCCTCCTGAAATCTCCCAGCGCAATTGACCTCAAGCGCGTCGCCGACCCGATCCGCTCGCCTCGCTGCGCTCGCCGACGCGGAAGAATTGGGGCCCCGCCGCAGCGGGGCCCTACCAGGTGTCGGTTGGGCCGCGCGGCAGTGGCAACTCTGCCGGTTTGACCTGAAGCCGTTTATCACCGCGCAAAAATCTGCCGGATGATGTCCTCGATGGGGACTTCCTGAATGTCGATGTCGGTTACGGGCAGTTCGTCGAGCAGCGCCTTGCACACCGGGATCACGCGGTCGCGTTTCACTTTGAGTTTGATGCTCACCGCGGTTTGCTCCACCACCTCGCCATACTTCGCCAGATTCTCCGCCGGGCAACCGGCCGCACTGCCGCACTGGATCGTGATCAACTTGAAATGGGCGAAGCGATCGATGATCTCGCTGAGCTTACCGTCGAAAAAGATCGTGCCGTGATCAATGATGATGACGCGCTGGCACAACTCCTGGATGTCGGCCATGTAATGGCTCGTGAGCAGGATCGTGGTCTTGCGCGTGGCGTTGTGGTGGCGCAAAAATTCACGGACGGTCTTTTGCGAAACGACATCGAGACCGATGGTCGGTTCGTCGAGGAAAAGCACTTTCGGTTGGTGCAACAGGGCGGCGATCAACTCCATTTTCATCCGCTCGCCCAGCGACAACTCGCGCACCATGACGTTGAGCTTGTCCTGCACATTGAGCAGCTCGGTCATCTCGGCGACAGTGCGCTCGAAGTGGGCGGTTTCGATGCCGTAAATCTTGCTGTTGAGTTCCAATGATTCCCGCGCGGGCAAGTCCCACCAGAGCTGGTTCTTCTGGCCGAGGAGCAGCGCGAATTGCCGGCGATACCCGTCATCGCGTTCCCACGGCACATAACCGAGCACGCGCGCCATGCCACTCGTGGGATAGAGTAGGCCCGCCAGCATTTTCAAGGTGGTGGTTTTGCCCGCGCCGTTCGGTCCAAGAAAGCCGACCAGCTCGCCCTCTTCGACCTGGAACGTGACTTCCTTGGCGGCGAGCGTCTGTTCGTATTCGCGGTGAAACAAGCCCCGGACGGCGCCTTTGAAACCGGGCTGCTTCTTGTAGGTGCGGTAGGCTTTGGTCAGGCCTTGGACTTGGATGACGGCCATGGGATCAAGATCATTTGAAACGCCAGATTTCAAATTTCAAGAGCTCCCCCGCCTTAACGCTGCAGGTGCTTTTCCAGATAATGGACCACCTGGCGCACGTTGGCATCCACTTCCATGCGGCCTTTGACCAGCCGGCAGGCGTGCAGAACCGTGCCGTGGTCGCGCCCGCCAAAGGCCTCACCGATGGTGTTGAGCGAGCTCTCGGTCATCTGCCGGGCGAGGAACATCGCAATCTGCCGCGGAAACGCGATGTTTTCCGGCCGCCGCTTGCTGGTCATGTCGGCAAGCCGGATGTCGAAATGCTCCGCCACTTTTTTCTGGATGACATCGATGTTGATTGTGAAGCGACCCTCTTCGTGGAGCACTTCGCGCAGCAGGCCTTCCACCACTTCGAGCGTCAATTTTTTCCCGGTGAGCGAAGCGTAGGAAGCCACGCGCGTCAACGCGCCTTCCAGCCGGCGGATATTGGTGCGGATCCGGTTCGCCAAAAAATCCAGGATCTCGGGCGCCAGTTCCACGCCCATCAGTTTCGCCTTCTTGTGCAGAATGGCGAGGCGGGTTTCGACGTCGGGCAATTGCAGGTCGGTCACCAGGCCCCATTCGAAACGGGACACCAGCCGGTGCTCCAGGTTTTGGATCTCACTGGCGGGCCGGTCGCAGGTGAGCACGATCTGCTTGTGCGCCTCGTGCAGGGCGTTGAATGTATGGAAAAACTCCTCCTGAATGCGCTCCTTGCCGGCGAGAAATTGAATGTCGTCAATCAGCAGCACATCGGTCTGCCGGTATTTTTTCCGGAACCGCACGAGCTGGTTGTTCTGGATGCCGTCGATGTATTCGTTGGTGAATTTTTCCGACGAAACATAGGCCACGCGCGCGCCTTTCTTGTGGCCGACCACATATTGGCCAATGGCGTGGAGCAGATGCGTCTTGCCCAGGCCCACGCCCCCGTAGAGAAAAAGCGGGTTGTAGGATTTGCCGGGCGCCTGCGCCACGGCGAGCGCGGCCGCGTGGGCGAAATTGTTGTTGTTGCCGACGACGAAGGTGTCGAACGTGTTCCTGGGATTAAAAGCCGGCTCGCCGTTGGTGGCGCCGCGCGGCACCGGTTCCTCGGCCGCCTTGGTTTTCGCCGCGGCACCGGCACCGGCCGATGGCGCCGCTTCTGGTCCCACCACCACTTTGAATTTGACCTGCAGCGGGCTGTTCGCGGCGCGCGAAAGTA
>JAYUBJ010000699.1:0-9750 GCA_043740915.1 Verrucomicrobiota bacterium | reverse complement strand
CGAACAGCAACCCCACCACGGCCTGCCCATCCGGATTGACCGAACCGAACAGGTACGGCGCCAGCAAAAGCCCAGACATCCAAGGGTAATGCCGCCAGAGCGAAGCCGTCGGATTAGTGGTTGCCAATTCTGAATTCAAAATGCCCCCTGGTCAGCGGCCCGCACGATTGTCCAGAGCGACACCGGCAAGCGCTGAGGTCTCCGCGCCATTGCCACGAACTACGCGAGGTCGGAACTCTCCGGTTTGGCTGGCTCGATGGGTGCCAGATCCTCCAGGTGGCCGCCAGCGGCACCATGCACCGCGCGACGGGCCTTGAATTCCTCGGTCTTGCTCTGTTCCACGGCATCCTCTCCGACGGAGGCCGTGGGCTGGCCGGCCCTGGCCTGGGCTTCAGCTTGAATTGATTTCACGCTGGTGGAGCGGCGCGCCGCCATTTTGGCTGCCGGACGCGAGGTGGACGCATCAGCCGGCTTCGTCTGATTCTCCGAATAGTAGGCGTGGTAGTAATAATTGTAGTAATACGCCGGGTGATCCGTGGTGATGCCGTTGACGACGATGCCGATAATGCTGGTGCCCCGCTGGCGCACGGCCGCCAGGGCATTCTTGGCGAAAACTATCGAGGTTTGTCCCGCCTTGATGACGAAAAGCAATCCGTCGGAAAGGCTGACCACGCAATAGGTATCATCAATACCAGTCAGTGGCGGGCAATCAAAGAGGATGTGGTCGTATTCGCCTCGCGCTTCGGCGAGAAACTGCTGCGTCACCGGGCTGATGAGCAATTCGCCGGGGTTGGGAGGCAGGGTACCCGTGGTGATCAGGTCGAGGTTTTTGACTTCGGTGTGCAGGACCACATCGTGCCAGTGCAGCTTGCCGGTGAGCAGATCCGTCATTCCCGGCTCGCGCGCCTTGTCAAAGTAGCTGTGAATGTTGCCGCGCCGCAGATCGGCGTCGATCAATAACACCCGATTGCCGGCATTGGCGAGTGTGGCGGCAAAGTTGACCGTAAACGTCGTTTTTCCGTCGCCCGGCACAGCGCTGCTGACCACGAGCACCTGTTTCTTTCCACCCGCGGCACCGAACATGACGGCCGAACGCACCCCGCGAATCGACTCGGCAAACATATTGTGCGCGTCGAGTTTCGTGATCAGCAGGCGGCCTTCTTTGAGCAGCGACGCGGCTTGTTGCGGCAACTGCCCCAAGACCGGTTCCTCGAGCGCCGCTTCAATGTCCTCCGCCATCTCCAACCGGTCGTCCAGCCGGTGCAACAGCAAAACCACCAACAGCGCAATCCCCAGTCCATAGAGCAGACCATTGCGCCGCATGACAGTACGGTTCGGCTCGAACGCGATTCCGTCGCCAACGCCCGCCGCGATGGTTTGGATCGGCTCTTCATTTCCGGTCGCCCGGTTGACCTCCGCCAAATTGAGACGGATTCGGTCCAGTTCGCTTTTGGTCCGGTCCGCCGATTCCGCGAGCCGCGCGTAATCACGGAGCGTCTTTCCCGAACTTCTGACGAGCGTGCGCTGCTCTTCGATGAGCGGCAGGTAGCTGGCTTCGTCCTTTCTGAGCAAAGCGATTCGATCCTCCCGGCTCCTTTCGATCATCGCGAGTTGCTCCTCACGATGCTTGTCGGCCAACCCCTTCATGAACAGAATCTCTTGCTCCATTTTCTGGACTTCGAGAGCAAGTTTGAGCATGGCGGGATGCTTCGGTTTGAGGGTCGCCTTTAACGCTTCAATTTCGTTTTGTTTTCGGCCCAGATCCAGCGTCAGCCGGGCGTATTCCGCGCTGTTTTCAAACTGCTCCAGGGCAACGGCGCGCGGCGAGGGTTCGACGACTTTCTTATCCCCGTCCTTTTTGCCTTTTTCCTCCAGAAAGTTGTTGAGAATGTCGTACTTGGTCTGGTTCTCCAACCGTTTGCGTTGCGTGGAGATGTCGCTCGCTTCGTTGTTGAGTTTGTCCAGCTGCTGCTGGGCGGAATCGATGATTTCCTTGTCGCTGCCGATATTGTGCTCGTTGAGAAAATCTTCGATGGCCTTGCGCTCCTTATCCAATTGCTGTTCCATTTGCAGCACTTCCTGGCGGAGTTGCACGGCGGTGGTGCCGATGAGCTTGTCCGCCCGCCGGTTTTTGAAGTTCAAAAACGCATCGGGCCACAATTTGGCGTACTTCTGGGCGAACTTAAAATCAGTGCTGACGACTTCCATGAGGAAAGTGGAGCCGTTGCCATGGCTGGCTTCGTGGCTAAATCTGCCCGGCGGATTCGGGGGGTTGTTCATCCATTCGCGGATTTGCGCATGCACCTCGGCGCTGTTCATGAACTGCACTTGATTTTCAAAATAAATGCTCCGCTCCGCTTCGGGATCAATCAGCGACGGCCGTCGGGCGGGGAGATTTAGCTGCCCTTGCACGTTCATCTGGGAGGTGGCCTTGAAGAGGTCGGGGCTGTTCGCGGCCTGGTAACTCGCGTAGCCGAAACCAATCGCCCCGCCCAACGCGAGAATCCACCAGCGCTGACCGATCAATTTGAAATATTTCCGGAAGCGGATGAAGAGGTTCATCCGGTCCACGAGGGACGTTCCCTGGCGGATTCTGGGGTAAGCCGCGTTGAGTGGTGAATCGTTCATTGAAGGGTCAATTGAAGATGAAACCCTTCTCTGGCACCTCAATGATGTCATTGGCCTGCAAAATCATGTTATCCTTGCGGGTCTTCCCCTTCAACATGGCACCCACGTCGATGATGTAGATGTCGGCCTTGTTGGCGGCAGGATTATACCGGTGCAGCTTCACCTTTTTTAAATTCGCGTATTCGGAATCGCTGCCCAGCTCCATAATGGCCTGCATCACGGTCTTCGGCTCGCCCGGCAGCAAGGGCACCTGACCCCGGATGGCCCCCTTGACGTACACTTTTTCCGGCTTGAGATGCGGCTCGGACAACTTCAGCACGACGGTCGCGTTTTGATAGTAATCGGCGTCCAGCTTTTCCTTTAATTCCTTTTTGATGTCAGCGACACTCTTGCCCCGGGCATTGATGACAATCAGGGTGCCGGTGTTACGGCTGACACTGAAGCGTAGCTCATAGCCCGCGGAAACACTGCGCGACTCGGGTTCAACCCCTTTGTTCGGGTCTTCTTCGATGTAGAACAGGAACTTGTCCTGCGGATTGGGCTGGTAACTCTCGCTCGAATCGAGCACCGGCGCGCTGTTGGTCGGCGCGGGCGTACGGTTCTTCGACGTGGGCTCCGCCCCGGCGGCCAGATGCACCCAAATAACGAGCGCACCCAGCAGCCATCGGTGACTGGATTTCAACAATTGCATTTTCTTTGTTCCATGTTCCATTAAAGCCGACTAAAATCGCCGGGTCAAATCCAAAGTCAACCGATTCTGGGTGTAATTGCGGTTCGGCACGCTCGAGTCCTTCCAGGCGAAACCGTAACCGAGCCCGGCATGCCACGCTTTCGTCAATTGAAAGCCAGTGCCGACGTTGAACAGATACCGGTTGCCCATCTCCCCACCGATGCCCGAGGATTGAAATGGCTCATACGCCAGGTTGGCGTTGATCGAGATGTTTCGACTGAGCTGCCGCAACAGCCCATATTGCACCGTATAGCCGTCCGTGTAATTGCTGCCCAAGCCCAGGCCGATGGTGCGGCTGAACCGCACATTGTGCGACGTATGGCGATTGAGCGTCTGCCGGGCGGAAATGGAAAAAACTTCCCCCGCAAATTGAGATTTGTCCCCAATGGTGCCGGTCTGGTCAAAGCTGGATACCCAGTAGCTGACCGAGGCATCGATATCAATTCGTTTGGTGGGATGCCAGGAAATGCCTGGCCCGACGGAATAACTGTCGCCGCCGTTCTGGATTTTTTGGGCGTATTCGGAAAAGGTATAACCGCCGCTAATGCGGGCGCTCAAACGTTGCGAGATCTGGTACTCAACGCCGCCGTTGAACGAGTGATCATTGCGATCAATCGACCTGAAATCATCCGACAGGCCGAAATCCGTGGTGTAGTCATAACCGCCGAAAAACACCCAGCGCCGCGCCGGCTGCCAGTCGACGGAAACCCCGGCCACATTATGGAGCCGGCGAAAATTGATCAATTGGCCGCGCGCGCCGCTGATTTCCTGGCGCGTGAGCGGATCGACCTGGATGCTAAAGGCGTCATGAAAGTTGAACCGCACCTGTTCGAGGATGATCGTCTGATCCCAGTGGGTGTTGGGGGCGACATTGATGGAATTGATCGAGGGATGGTTGAGGTACCAACGATAGCCCATCTCCAGGTCGAACTGCATGATGTTGGCCTGGGTGATCGGAAGCCGGAAGCCAAGGCCCATCCGCGCACCGACGGAAAAGTCCGACTGCGCGTTACGGTTGGCGAGGTCAATGTTGTCGTTGTATTCACTATCCACGGAACCGCTGAGCCGGGCCGTGAGGTTGCCGTATTTCAAATTGTAATTGATGGGGGCGGGGGCGGTGTACGGCAACTGCGGCGAAGTGCGGCTATATTGAATCCGTTGCCCTTCCCCCTCGTCCGCCGTCAAGTTGGCGGCGACGGCCAGGAGGCTCAAGCCCGCCCGCCAGCTCCAGAAGACTCCGCCGGTACGCTGCCGCCTCCCCGTTGACGCCCGGTGTACCCCGGCGGTTTCACAGTTCATCACAGGTCGATTTATCGGATGACAGTGATCGGCGGTTGCACAATCAGTGGCTCCTGGATGGTGCCGGTCAAATCCACTCCTGGGAGCTTGCCAAACCCGTCGGCCGACGACAGTGAATGGTCTCGGTTGAGGATGAAAGTAATGGTGGTGTCCGGCGGCAGCACGGGTGTGAAACCGTCGGCCGTCACGATGCGCACCAAATCCGTGTTCTCCGCGCCGGTGGTGGCCGTGATGATGCCCCGGCGGATATCCATCACCAAAGTCAGCTTTTCCCCGGAGGGCAAATCGATGCTCCAACCGGACAACGCTTGCAATTCGACGGCATGCCCCCCCGTGGTGGATTCCAGAGTCAGGGTGCCTCTCAGCGGCGAATCAACCGTCAACTCGCTGCCGTTTCGGCCGTATAAAACCCGCTCGGTGTTGTCCAGCAGACTGACCGTGGTTGACTCACCACGCACCTGCATCAGGGTCTGCTCATCGCCAAACACTGTGATCGGCTGCTGGCTGAGCCGGCTCGTGTCGGGATCCAAACCACCCGCGCGCAGGGACTGGTCGCTCGGCTCCAATTTGATCTCCGTCCCGGTCCGCGAGTTGTAGACCACCACATTACCGTCCACCGCGCTGGCGAAGAACTGCGGGCCGTCGCCCTGGGCGAATTGCAGCGTGGACTCGGGGAATACCTCGGCAAAATTGCGGCCCGGGAGGCTGACGAGCAACGCGCCGCCGTCGGAAAGATTCTTGATGTCGATCTGTCCCGGCAAACCGGTTTGCACCCGGTCGCTCCATTGCATGGCCGCACTCTGGTCGGTCAAGCCCTCCGCCTGCCACCGGCCTGTGCCTTCCACTTTGAACTGAAAAAAACCCTTGTCCGCTTCCCAGATCAGGTTCCGGGTGTCCGCTGACTGGGTCAATGTCAAGTCCGAGCCGTTGGGTAGCGTGATCGTTTGCGAACCATCCACCGGAATCGTGACTTGCTGCGAGCCGACTTGGACGATCAATTCTTCACCCAGCCGGCCCACAATCTTGACCGGCGTGACCGGCGACAACTGCGTGGTGTGCGTGTCCCCGTTTGCATCGGTGGTAATGACGACTGGCCCGCCGGTCAGGGGCGGTTGCAGCGGACCAAGCACGAATTTCTGCCCGTCGGTGTTTACGGCTACGACTTGTCCACTGCCCACCAAATAATAAGTCTGATCCTTGAACCAATCCAGGCGCGCGCTGGAATCCACGCCAATCTCGGCCCGGCCCCCGTCCGCCATCCGCAACGTCAAGGTGGACGTATTGCCAACGCCCGTCTTGAAATCGACCAACTGCTTCGCGTCGCTCAGCCCGACTACCACCGCGTCGCCGTCAGGAATTTGCAGGGTCCACCGGAACGGTTCGGACAACCCCGCAGCGAGGACGCTGCCACCCGCGACGGCGCCAGCCTGATTCGCGCCGGGTTGAACCGGACTGGAAAGATCCACCGGGCCACCCTTGGAGGAGGCGTCATAGTGGGCGCAATCTTCGCCCGGGCGATAATGGAAATCGGCCCGGCGATGCACGGCGGCGGTGACATTGTGGTGCAAGTCAGCAAAAATATTCTGGTTGGGATGGACAATATTCTCCGGCGAGAGGTTGAGGACGTCGGCACCTTTCCCGCCCGCTTCCGGCCGCAAACCACCCTCCTGATCCGTCACCGTGTAGGCGCGCCAGCACTCGGTTTCCGGAAGGTCGAACTCAAAATAACCCTTGATCACTTTCCAGCGGAGCCGGTCCAACTTCTCATCGTGCGAAAGCTCGAGAATCGAGCCGTTCGGATGCGTGACGCGCCGGACTTCACCCAGTTTGACCCGCACCTCCTCCTGGTCGACGCGCACGTGCAGTTCCTTGCCCGAGTCACCCAGCACATGCACGACCACCAACGGGGATCGCCGATGGGCATTGTTGTCGCCGGCATCCTGCTCGCGCACCCCGCCGGTCATCGGGGGGAAATAGCCGGACAGCGACGAAACAATCCCTTGTTGGCTCCTCGCCGAAACCTTGCCCGCGCCCGAAAAATAATAAGTCTGATCCTTGAACCAATCAAACCGTGCGGACGAAGCGGCGCCCAGGTCGGCCGTGGCACCGTCTGGCATCTTGACGGTAACCACCCCTTGATTGCCTTTGGGGGTGGTGATGTCGATGAGGACACGGACGGGGTCGAACCGCAGCACCACGGCCTGGCCTTTGGGCACTTTCACCTGCCAGCCGGGAATGCCGGCCGCATTCACCCTGACCTCGGTGTCCCGTCCAGAAAGGTTGAGCGTGGGCGCCTCCGGAGTCAAAGTCACCTCGGCGGCCGACAACGAAACGCCCGCGCCCATCAATGCCGCAAGGCAACGAAAGCCCACCCAGCGCGCGCTGCGCAAGAGCGGGCCGCTACCACCAGCTAAAATGCTGACGTTCATATTCTTTCCCGGTTGACCCAACCATGCAGCCGACACTTCTACCACGGTCGTCCCGATACCAGCATGGCCCTTTTGGGTGATTTACAGGTGATTTACAAATAATTGCATGCCCGCCTAATCGTGCGGTAACACGGGCTGGTTTAAACTACCCGTGCTACCCACGGAATGCCAGCCAAAACTGGCCGATTCGCTCAATCCCTGGCTGCTTTTCTGGTTGTCTTTGCCCACCGCTTGGCCACATAACAGCCGGACTTTTCCACGCATGCGGTTTCTCATGCTCAATTGGCGGGATCCGAAAAACCCTTTGGCGGGCGGTGCCGAACGGGTCACGCTCGCCTATCTGGCCGCGCTCGCCCGGCGCGGGCATGACGTGTTTTGGTTCGCCAACCATTTTCCCGGCGCAGCAGCTTCTGAGAACATCGACGGCGTAAGCCTGGTGCGCGGAGGCGGTTTGGGCACCTCGGTGCTGCACGCGCGGCGCTGGCATCGGCAACAACAACCCTTTGACTTGGTCATCGACCAGCACCACGGAATCCCCTGGTACGCCCCGTGGTGGTGCCGCACCCGCTGCGTCGCCTACATCCACGAAGTGCTGGGTCCGATCTGGAACTCGTTTTATCCCTGGCCGCTCTCGACCCTGGGCCGCTGGCAGGAACGCTGGACGCACTGGGCCTATCGGCGCGTGCCGTTTTGGACCGCGTGCGAGTCCACCCGGGACGATCTCAAACAACACGGCGTCCGCGACATCACGCTGATTCGGTACGGAGTGAACACGGTGGCGTTGCCGCAACTCGACGCCAAACCGCTGGTGACGCCGCTGCGGCTCATCGTCGTGTCGCGCCTCGCACCCAACAAGCGCATCGACCACGCCATCCAAACCCTGCACTGGCTCATCACGCAAGGTGTCGCGTCCCACTTGACGATTGTCGGCACGGGCGAATTGGAAACGCCATTGCGACAGTTGGTGAACGATTTGAAACTGGTGGCGCACATCACCTTCACCGGCCCGCTGCCGGAAGCAGACAAGGACGCGCATTTGCGGCAGGCCCATTTTCTTCTGCACACCTCGCAACGCGAAGGCTGGGGCTTGAATGTCATCGAAGCCAATGCGATGGGCACGCCCGCCGCCGTCTATCCGGTCCAAGGCTTGATCGAGTCCACGCTCAATGATCACACCGGCCTCGTGGCTGCGGCGGAAACGCCGGAAGCGCTGGCCGCCAGCCTCGTGGCCAGCCTCGCTGCACCGGAAAAATACGAACGCTACCGGATCAATGCCTGGGAACGCGCCAAGACATTTCACTGGGACAAGGTGTTGCCGGACGCGTGCGCGTGGCTGGAAAGACAGGCCGGCGCCGTGAAAGGTTGAGTGCGATGCGGATTCTCATCATCCATAACACCCTCAACGATTCGACTTCCGTTTCCGGCGTGCTGAAGCACTACGCCTACATGGCTAGTGAATGGAACGCGGCGGGACACCCGACCGATTTCCTCGTCGCCAAGGCGGGATTTCCGCAACTGCAACAACTCGCGCCGAAATCACGGCTCATCAGCAGCGACAATTTTTTCAACGCCACCAATCATCTCGCCCAGACGTGGCGCTACTTTCCCGCCTATGCCTGGCGGCTGGCCACGGCCCACACGCTACGCCTGCCCGATCGCTACGATGTGATCTATGCATCGGGGCAATTCATCGTGGAAGTCCATGCCGCCCGCGTCATCGCGCGACGGCAACAGGCAAAATTCGCCGTCAAAATCCAGCACGTCCTGCATTCCCAGCCCAAACGCCACGGCTGGATCAACCGTCTGTTCCTCTGGGCAGAACGGGTGAGCGTCCGTCGGATTCATCGTCACGCTGCCGCCGTGCTCTGCCTCAGTCCGGTCGTCGCCAATGATTATCGTGCACTGGAAACGGAACTCGGTTTAACACCAACCGCAACGAAGTTGGTCGGCTGCGGCATTGACTTCGCGGCGATTTCGTCCACGCCGCCCGGCGAGAAAAAGTTCGACGTGGTGTTTCTGGGCCGGCTGCATGAGCAGAAGGGTGTGTTCGATCTGCCGCAATTCTGGCAGAGCGTCGTGGCGCAACAACCCGCCGCGCGCCTCCTCATCATCGGCGAAGGTCCGCATCGTCGCCAAACCGAAACGCGGCTTGAACAACTGGGACTTCAAGGTTCGGTGACGTTCACCGGCGGCATCAGCGAGGCGCGCAAAAACGAGCTGCTCGCGCAGGCGCGCGTCGGCGTGAGTCTCTCCTACGAGGAAGGCTGGGGGTTGTCCGTCACGGAATTCCTGGCCGCCGGCCTGCCGGTCGCGGCGTACGAGCTGCCCGTGTTCCGGCAGATCTTCCCCGGCCAACTGGTGCCGGTGCCGCCGGGTGACTGTCAAGGACTCGCGCGCAAAGTGGCTGAGTTATTGGCGGACGAAGCGCGGCAGCGCGCGCTGGGAATTTCGGGCCGCCAATTCGCGGCGCGTTACGATTATCGCCAGGTGGCGAGGGAAGAACTGGCGGCTTTGCAAGCGGTCGTGAATCGAAAATGGAACAGGCCAACAACATGAAGTCATTCTTGTGTAAATACTCCGGACTGACCACAGCAGGTTCTTTCTTCCAATGAAGAAGTTGTTTCTCAGCATTTGTATCGGTTGTGCGTTGACTAGGGCTCTTTA
>JAYUBJ010000698.1:0-2999 GCA_043740915.1 Verrucomicrobiota bacterium | reverse complement strand
CGGATGAAAACCGCTGCGCGCCTCCCGCCGGCCTACCGCCTACTCCAGCGGCAGCTCACCCGTTTGGGTTACGTCAGCCAGGGCAGCGTGTTTCAACGGGTACCGGGCCAACAGGGCAGCCGCTATGTCTGGACCCGCAAGGTGCGGGCCAAGACCGTCACGGTCGCGTTGTCCAAGGAACAGTACTCTTGGCTCAAGCAAGCGGTGGCCAACCAACGGGAACTGGATCGCCTCGTCGTACAGATGCAGACGTTTTCCCGCCAAATCCTCTTTGAAAAAATTCCCGGCGTGCTTCGGCGTAAACGCTTGAGCAAAACAGTTTTAGGCACTATCTAAGGGCCATTCGGGTCCGTCCCGCATATTCGTATGTTCTGCTGGCCTCTTTAGCCTAGCGCGGCCACCCATTGGCGGCGGGCTGCGCGTCGAGTTGCCGGCACATACGGAGGCATTGAGGCAGGAGAAAACATGCTGATATGCGGGACTGACCCTCCTGGCCCCTTCTCGCTTCAATTTGTTCGTCGCCGACGAATGGTTGTGTTAGAGTCTCCCCAGCATGAATCGAGCTTTCACCGCAGTCTTGCTCTTGGCCATGGGCACCGTCAGCCCCGCCCAATCCGTCCCCGATCTCACCGCGACAGAATTTCGCGAATTGCACGAAACTTTGCTGCCCCGCCACCCGGAGAAATGGCAAATAGTGCCATGGAAGATCGCGTTGCTCGAGGCGCGCGCGCTTGCGGCGAAATCCGGCAAGCCGCTCTTTATGTGGTCGATGAATGGGAATCCCCTCGGCTGCACCTGAAACAACGGTGTCCTGGACCGTGCGTCCACTTTCTCTGACGACGAAGTCATCGCGCTGCTCCAGAAAAGCTTCATTCCCGTCGCGGCCAATGCCTCGCACAATGATTGGGTGCAGGACGCGGAGAGCAAGTTTTACCGCCAGGTGGTTTATCAACGCGAGGGAATCCACAAAGGCGTGACGTCGCAGGGGTTTTACATTTTCTCTTCCGACGGTAAACTCATCAGCGGCTGGAACAACCGGGACACGGACAAGGTGAAGCGACTGTTGAAGGCCGCGCTGATGGATTATCATGGCCCGGCGCAAGTCGAGACGCTGAATGCGACGCGCGATCGCAATTTCAACCGGGAGCGGCCGGCTGGCGCCATGGTCGTGGACGTTTTTTCCAAAATCACCGACGCGAAATGGCCGACCGCCACGGACAAAGGGGAGGAGGCTTATTTCGCGATGTTCCGCGCCTCCGCAGGCCGCGATCATCTTTGGATTACGCGGGAGGAGATTGCCGCGCTCACGCGCGGCACCATGCCCGACAGTCTAACGCGACGCATCGCGCTCTATCATTTGATCGACAACACCCGGGGTGAACCGCCGATGTGGAAGGACACCGAATTGCGCGCCGCAAAAATCACGTCGACGCCGGAGGGAGGCAAGCTGCGGCTCGTGGGTGATGTCGAAGCAGCGACTTCGAGCAAGGATCGGAGCTGCCACATGAGAATCTTGGGTTACGTGGAGACCAAAGGCGACGCACTGGTGCGTTTCGATCTCGTTGCGCGCGGGCAATTCCGGGGTCATGGCCAATACACGGCCACCAGCGCGCCGCTGGGAAATTTCTCTTTGGCCATCGCCTTTGCGCTGGCTGATCAAGCCAGCGAATCTTCGAAGGTTCCGCCGCAGGGCTACAACGCGGACGAGTATTTTCCATAGTCAGCACTTACTCCACCGTGACACTTTTGGCCAGGTTGCGCGGCTTGTCCACGTCGCAACCGCGCACGACGGCGATGTGGTAGGCCAGCAGTTGCAACGGAATTACCGCGAGCAGCGGAAAGATCGGCTCAAGCGTCGCCGGAAGGTAGATGACGTCGTTCACTTTTCCGGCGATCCGCTGGTCGCCTTCCGTCGCGAGGGCGATGACCGGTCCTTTCCGCGCCTTGATTTCCTCCAGGTTGCTCGAGATTTTTTCGTAGAGCGCGTCGCCCGGGCACAGGATGACGGTCGGCGTCTTTTCATCGATCAATGCGATCGGTCCGTGCTTCATTTCGGCGGCGGGATAGCCCTCGGCATGGATGTAGGAAATTTCCTTGAGCTTGAGCGCGCCTTCGAGGGCGACCGGGAAATTGTATTGTCGTCCCAAAAAGAAAAAATCCTCGGCGGCGGCATATTTCAAGGCGATTTTCTTGATCGCGTGATTTTGCGCGAGGATGCCCTCCATCTGCTGCGGCACGGCTTCGAGTGCGTGAATGATTTGCTGGCCGCGGGACGCCGAAAGCATCCGGATGCGGCCCATCAAAAGGGCGAACAGCGTGAGCACGGTGACCTGCGAAGTGAAGGCCTTGGTCGAGGCGACGCCAATTTCCGGCCCGGCATGCAGGTAGATGCCGCCATCCGCCTCGCGCGCGATGGTGCTGCCCACGACGTTGCAAATGGAAAGCACCTTGTGGCCGCGCCGCCGCGACTCACGCACGCCGGCCAGCGTGTCGGCGGTCTCGCCGGACTGCGTGATGGCGAGCACGAGCGTGTGTTTTTCGATGGGCGCGTTGCGGTAGCGGAATTCGCTCGCATATTCTACGTCCGTCGGGATGTGTGCGAATTCCTCGAAAAGATATTCCCCCACCAGCGCCGCGTGCCAGCTGGTGCCGCAGGCCGTGATCACAATCCGGTCCACCGCGCGCAACTCGGCGAGGCTCAAGTTCAACCCGCCGAATCTGGCGGTGGCCTCGTCGTGGTCGACGCGCCCGCGGAGGGCATTTTCGACGGCGCGTGGCTGCTCAAAGATCTCCTTGAGCATAAAGTGGGGAAAGTCGCCGCGTTCCGCCGCCTCCGGGCTGAACTCAATCTGGCTAATCTGCACCCGGGCCGTGTCGGAACCGAGGTTGTGCATCTGGAAGCGGTCGGCGTGGAGCGTGACGACATCGTAATCGTTGAGATAAATTACCTGCCGCGTGTGGGCCACGATCGCGCTGGCGTCGCTGGCGAGAAAATTTTC
>JAYUBJ010000697.1:0-3004 GCA_043740915.1 Verrucomicrobiota bacterium | reverse complement strand
CCAACCATGCGTCCGCGCTGATTTCAGCGGCCGGAACCGCGCCCGTGCCGACCAACGTTGTCAGGCTGACCACCAGCGCGGCGAGGCGCACACCCCGTCGCAGCGACATTATCATTGGAATCATGGCCGGCATTCTATTCGTCTTGGAATGATTTATCAACCAACGCCAGGACCGGCAGCCCGGTGTGGCGCGAATGATCCTTCGACAACCCGGCACGGAAACCGCTCAATATGTCGCCCGCCCGCCGGAAAGGTCATACACCGCGCCGGTGCTGAACGAACAATCCTCCGAGCACAGCCAGGCCACGAGTGCCGCCGCCTCGTCCGCCCGGCCAAAACGGCCCATCGGAATTTTCGAGAGCATGTAGTCGATGTGTTGCTGCGTGCACTGTTTGAGGATGTCGGTTTCGATCACCGCCGGGGCCACGCAGTTGACGATCACGCCGGCTTGCGCCAGTTCCTTGCCGAGCGATTTGGTCAGTGCGACCACGCCCGCCTTCGCCGCGCTGTAGTGCGCGGAGTTGGGATTGCCTTCCTTGCCGGCGATGGAGGCGATGTTCACGATGCGCCCATAACCGCTGGTGATCATGCGCGGCACGACCGCGCGGCAGACGTAAAACACCGCGTTCAAATCCACCTCCACCACCACGCGCCATTCCTCCGGCGTGAATTCCCAGGTCTTCTTGTTCACGCCCGCGATGCCGGCATTGTTGACGAGGATGTCGATGGCCCCGTACTGCTTGATCTCCGCGCCGACGGCCAACTGGATGGCCTCCGGATCGGTGAGATCGACTATCGAGGTGTGAACGCCGCCCTTGCCCGTCAGCGCCGTGGCCGCCGCTTCCAACGCTTCGCCGTCCTTGTCCCACAAACTGCAACGCGCACCGGAGGCGAGCAGTCGTTGGGCGATGGCGAAACCGATGCCGCGCGCGCCGCCAGTGACGATCGCGCATTTGTCTTTCAAATCAATGTTGTTCATAATGATGGTGTACTGAGGGATGGTTTACGGGGTTCCTAAAAATAAATTTCTTCCCGCCACGAGCGCATTCATTTTGCGGTCGGCCACGGTGCGGGGGAGCATCCAGAAGCCGCAGTCCGGATGCACCCATTTCACCCGCGCCACGCCGAGAATTGTCACCGCGCCTTCGATGCGCCTAGCCACGACATCCGCCGCTTCGACTTCGTTATCCTTGATGTCAATGACGCCGATGCCCAGCGAAATTTCAGGGCGAAGCTCCTTGAACACGGCCAGTTCATCATAGCCGCGGCGGGCGAATTCCAGCAGGTAATGGTCCACTTGCAGCGCATTGAGGAACGGCAGCAGATCGCGCCAGAATCCCTTTTGGATGGACTGGCCACCGTAGTTGCCAAAGCAGAGATGCACGGCCTTTTCGCCGCGCACCGCCTGCAATACATGGTTGATCGGCTCGTGCGCCCAGGCCGCGTCCTCGGCATGGCCGGTCAAATGCGCTTCGTCCACTTGCACCACCGCGGCGTCAATCTCCGCGACTTGCCGACGCAAGACTTCCGCCACGTCCATCGTCAATGCGCGCACGTCGTGGTAGTGCCGGTCGAACAAAGTCTTGGCCAGCATGTACGGCGAAGTGACCGTGAACTTCAGCGGTTTGCTGGTCAGTCCCTTGATGGCGTCCCATGCGGCCGGTAGGTTCAACGTGCCTTCAGCGATTTTGTCCCGCACGATGCCGGCCGGCTGCGTGCGCCACGCGGTGCGCGACTGCTGCCGGCACGCCGCCAGTTCTTCGCGCGTCAGAGCGGCCTGGATGCCCGCGAGGGGCCGCGTGAAATACTCGATCATCCCGTTGGTTTCAGGATGGTTCACGTTGAACCGGGACAGTTCGCCATCCGCGATCACGTCCAGCCCCGCGAGTTCCTGGGTTTTTAAGACCACCAGGATCGCATCGCGCAGACTGGCGCTGGAGGGCAATGCCGCGAGCCACGACGGGATCGGATAGCTGCCGACCACCGTGGTTTTGATGCTGGGTTCAGGCATGGCTTGGTTTGGTGGAACGCATTAAGCGAAGGCGACTGCGGTTTGTCAAAAGCTAAAAAGGCAAAACCGGGAGTAATCAAGATCCGCTCCGCTCCGCGCGCTTTGGCAGGTTCTGATTTCGCAGGTGAATCTCCCTGGAGCAACGCACGTTTAACTCGGAAAACTCCGGCGGTGTAAGTCAACGAGAGAAAAAAGCCGGAGCAGAAACTGCCGAAACACCACTATTTCGGCAGCGCAGACCGAATCGCTTCTGGATATAATTTCTCAAGACGCACGTTTAGCACTCTGGCGAGCACAGCCAATTCAGAATCTCCAACCCACCGGATTTGTCCTTCGATGCGAGCGATGATGTCGCGCGACACGTCCCACCCCATCAGTTGGCATTTCGCGGCAAGTTGCGGCTGCGACCATCCCAGTTGCGTTCTGAAGCGGCTGACTTGCGGCCCGCAAACATTAAGGGGTTTTTTGGCCGTGTGAAAATCCATACTGGACAATCTATTTGATGCTCTTGAGCAGGACATCCCAACTCACGTTTAGAGCTCGCCGTAGCCGGATCAACACAGCGAAAGAACAGCCGAAGTTGCCAGCCTCAATCAACTGCAAGTAACGCGGAGCGATACCCGCTTTCTCCGCCAAGGCCTCTTGCGAAAGCCCAGCCGCACCGCGCAAGCGGCGCAGGTTTCGCCGAAAAATATCAAGATGCTTTTGCGGGACGCGCTCCACAATAGGACACCGATGCTGCACTGCGAGCCAAATGCTTGACACGATAGAGGCTATCGTGTTTTCCTCGGCGCATTCTACATCGTTCAGGTAAACAAATGTGCGTTAACACCATGCAGATCATCATCACCAGCGGCACGGGCGAAGGGCCAACCAGCGTCGCCGCGTTCGATGCCGCGTTGATCAACGCCGGCGTTTCCAATTACAATCTGCTTTGTCTCTCGTCGGTTATCCCCGCAGGCAGCATTCTCAAGCGCGCCCGGTATATTTCCC
>JAYUBJ010000696.1:0-3009 GCA_043740915.1 Verrucomicrobiota bacterium | reverse complement strand
TCAGCAGTGAATCATCTTTGGCCACAGGAACTGCCGCAAAGGAAATCTATTTTGTAGGCCCGGCGACAATTACAATCGCCGCTGAAAAGGGGTCAGTCCCGCATATCAGCATGTAATGCAAACCTCTTTACCTAAACTCGTCACCTATTGGTGACGGGCCGCGCAGGCAAGTTACCGGCGCGAACTGAGGCAGAGCGACGGGAGAAAATATACTGATATGCGGGACTGACTCCTTGGCAGTGCGGGCTCGACGCCGCTGAAGCATGCCTATTCCGCCGGTTTCATCACGGGCAGTTCGGCTTTGTATTTGCCGAGGATGGTCAAGGTGAGCGTGCCGGCACCTTCGCCGTCTTTCCGTCCCTGAAGCTCGATCGGCAGGTCCTGCTACACCGTCACTTTTTCCAGCGGGAGCCGAAGCAATGGCTCCTTGTCCTTGCCGTAGATCGCCAATTCCATTTCTCCTTTTTCGCTCTTTTCTATTCCCAAGAAGAGGAGCAGGATTTTTGATTCCTTGTCATCCCTGGTCACGCTGACCACCCGCATTTTGTCGTTGGCCACGACCTTGCCGTCCTTGGCCGGTGCGACGGCGAGCATCCACAATTGTCCCAGCGGCGTGACGGTCTTGCCAATCTTGGCCAGCAACTCCGCGGTCAATTTCTGGTCGGGAATTACCAGGATGCGGACGGCGCCCGCCTTGAGGGCGTCGGGCCTGTCCAAATCGCCTTCGAGTTTGAACGGGGCGTCGCTAATTTTGCCCGCGGTTTCGGTGAGCAACCGCGCGCCTTTTTGGGCGTTATCCAACGAGACCTTTTCCTGTGCCCTGGCAAAGGTGGCGGTGGCAACCAGGGAACAAAGGACGAGCGTGATTTTCATAGGGTGGGCAAGATTTTTGAGGTTCACGGCAATGGTGACGGTGAAGTTCGGTTTTGGTTACACGCCTAGCATATTTGTGAATACGTCAAATCGAGGTGCTCGCCGAAGAACCCAGAAGTTGGTGGGCGCGCATCCACTTCAGATACGCCGAGGCGCAGGCATCGAGATTGGTCAGGTCGCCACCGCCACGCACGGGCGAACACATTTCGTATACGGCCAGGCCGTCGAATCCCCCTTCGCGCAGGCCATTGAAAAACGCGACGTAGTCCACGAATCCCGTACCGAACGGCGTCGCCCGCACCCAGTCCGGCGACAACCGCTCGTAATTGACCAATTCGGGCCGGTATCGGTAGCGCAGTGTCCGCACATAATCGGCGTTGGTGGTGATGGCGGTATGCGGAGCGGCTTTCCGCGCGGCTTCATACAGATTTTCACCGCGCAACGCCGGCGACCACGCATCGAAGCCGAGCTTGCAGTTAGGCCGGTTGATTTCCGCCAGCAACTCCAGCAAGGAATCGGTGTCGAGGGCCAAGTCATGGTGATTCTGGATGGCAATGGTCACGCCGTACGCCGCCGCACGATCGCACATTTCACGGAGCACCGTCACCACCCGTCGCCAATTCGCCTGCGGATCCTGCCCTTCGGTTTCGTAGGCGGTGAAGACGCGCACCACCGATGCGCCCAGTCCGGCAGCCAACCGCGCCAGTGATTCGACATAGGCGATTTGAAACTCGATGACCGGCACTTCGGCGGCGACACCCGGCGCAAGATTTGTGTAGCCGGCCACCACATCGCAGCGCACGCGGGATTCCTTCAGTGTTTGATGGAGGGCCTCGAGTGCGGACGGCGCGGCATCCAATGGCGACAGATGCGGACGTTTGCCCATGAGCATGACGGAGGGGTAGCCCAATTTTCCGGCGTGGACAATGAACTCAGGCAGGGTCAACGCCGCCTGTCCCCAGAGGCCGGCATAGCTGACCGAGAAAAGACCGGCTTTCATAACCTTACTCCGGAAGGGGCCGGTCCTTCGTTTCCGGCGCAAACCAGATGATGACCATGCCGACGAGATAAATGAGCACAATGGTTGCCCCCGCCTTCGAATAACTCTTGTCGAAAAATCCCATGAGCGAGGACATCTGCAACACGCCAATGGCCGCCAGGATGCGTCCGGAATTAAAGGCCACCCCCTGCCCCGTGGCGCGCACGCGCGTCGGGAAAAGTTCCGGCAAATAGAGCGGCAACCAGCCGTAAAATGCCGCCGTGAAAAAGCCCACCACGCCCACCATGAAAAGGAAGGCGCCGCTGTATTCGCTGAAGCCGCGGAAGAGATAACTGCACGACAGCAGGGACAGCAGGCACAGGCCGAAATAAACCGGGCGACGTCCGAACCGTCCACCGACGATGGGGGCGACCAGGCAGCCGAGAATGGCGCCGACGGAGGAAACGAGCTGGATGTAGGCTTTGACCTCGGGTCGTTTGCCACCCGTCATTTGATCGGCCCAGAGCGGAATCCATTGCACGATACCCCAGGTAACGATCAGCGCAATCGACGCAAAGCAAATGGCCAGCAAGGTCGTCTTGAGCAGCGCACCGCTGAAAATTTCGCGCAATGGTTGCGACGGGCCTTTCTTCGCCGACTCCTTCCATTTCTCCGACTCGGGCACGAAGAGGGTGATGATCAAAGTCAAGATCGCGGGGGTCGCCCCGACGAGCATCACCCAGCGCCAGGAGTCGACGGTAATTTTGAAATTGATGCCCACGACGGCGATGAGCGCATAGCCGACGTTCGCCGCCGCGCCGATGACGCCGGCCATGAGGGGGCGCCGGCCTTCGGGCCAGGCCTCCATGACCAGCGCCACGCCGAGCGACCACTCGCCGCCCATGCCGAGCGCGGCGATGAAGCGAAACGCGCCGAGTTGCCATGGCGCGTGCGCGAAGTAACCCAGGCCGGTGAAAAGAGAATAGGCGAGAATGCTCAACGTCATCGCGCGCACGCGGCCGATGCGGTCGCCAAGCCAGCCAAAGACCAGCCCACCCGCCGCCGCGCCGAACAGGAAGACCGCCGTGATGCGGCCCATCCACATTTGCACGAACTGCTCATCGAGCAGTCCCGCCGCCTGCTGGAACTCCTGAAGC
>JAYUBJ010000695.1:0-3019 GCA_043740915.1 Verrucomicrobiota bacterium | reverse complement strand
ATCGCCAGAGCGCGGAAACAACGCGGGAGAAACTGGAGAAAGACCCGGCCAACCGTATGCTCAGTCGCGGCCCGCGTTTCCGCATGGACGCCGAAATGGTGCGTGACTACGCACTGGCCGCCAGCGGGTTAATGGTGAATAAAGTTGGCGGTCCCAGTGTGAAACCGTATCAGCCCGATGGCGTTTGGGAGGCCGTCGCCATGCCGGAGAGCAACACGCACAATTACAAGCGCGACAGCGGCGAGTCGCTTTATCGGCGCAGTCTGTACACGTTTTGGAAACGCGCGGCGCCGCCCGCCACGATGGATATTTTCAATGCCCCCAGCCGCGAGTCCTGCGCCGTGCGCCGCGAGCGCACGAACACGCCGCTCCAGGCGCTCGCCACATTAAATGATCCGCAGTTCATCGAAGCTGCCCGGCATCTGGCCCAGGAAGCCATCTGGCAGAGCCGCGGCAATCTGGATCAGACCATGGAGTTTATCGCTCGTCGTCTCTTGGCGCGGCCATTGCGCCCTGCGGAAACGGACGTCGTCAGGGCTACTTACACCACGCTGCTCGCCTTTTATGAGAAACAGCCCGCCGAGGCGAAAAAGTTTCTCAGCATCGGCGAGTCGAAGATCGACGTGGGCGTTTCGGTGCCGCAACTCGCCGCCTTGACGATGGTCGCGAACCAGTTGTTGAACCTCGACGAAGTGTTGAATAAATGAACCTTGCTGATTCACTGATTATTGACCCATTTTCCCTATGAGCCTCCTCAACGAATACGTCCGTTACGAAACCCGCCGGCAATTCTTCGCCCGCGGCAAGCACGTGCTGGGCGCCGCCGCGCTCGCGAGTTTGCTCGGCCCCAAGTGGGATGCCCGCGCCGGTGTTTCCACTTCGCAACCCACCCTGCCCAACTTCCCGGCCAAGGCCAAACGCGTCATCTACCTCCACATGGTCGGCGGCCCGTCGCAGATGGATCTCTACGACTACAAGCCGGCGTTGAAGGACTGGTATGACAAGGATTTGCCCGATTCCATCCGCAAGGGCCAACGACTCACGACAATGACTTCCGGGCAGGCGCGCTTCCCCATCGCGCCGTCGAAATACAAATTCGAACAACATGGCAAATGCGGCATGTGGGTAACCGAGCTGTTGCCACAAACGGCGAAATGCGTGGACGACATGTGTTTCATCCGCTCGATGCACACCGACGCCATCAACCACGAGCCGGCCATTTGTGAAATGCAGACCGGCAGCATGGTGAGCGGCCGGCCGTGCATCGGTTCCTGGGTCAGCTACGGCCTCGGCTCGATGAACGCCAATCTCCCCACCTTCGTCGTTCTGATCGCCGAACCGACCAACAAGGAGCAACTCCAGGCCATCTCCGCGCGCCTGTGGTCCAACGGTTCGTTGCCGGGCGAATATGCGGGCGTCTCGTTTCGCAGCCAGGGCGATCCGATTTTATTCATCAGCAATCCACCCGGGGTGACGGGCGATTTGCGGCGCGCCCAGCTCGACGGGTTGAGGAAATTAAACGAGATGAATTTCAAGCAGGTCGGCGATCCGGAAACGCACACGCGTATCCAGCAATTTGAAATGGCCTTCCGCATGCAGTCCAGCGTGCCCGACCTGACCGACGTCACCAAGGAACCCGAGTCCACCTACAAACTCTACGGCGACGAGGCGAAGAAACCGGGCACGTTTGCCTACACCTGCCTGATGGCGCGGCGGCTCGTGGAACGCGGGGTGCGTTTTGTGCAGGTGTATCTCAATAACTGGGACCATCACTCGAACGTCGGCGGCCGCATGCCAATGCAATGCAAAGATGTGGACCAGGCCACGTCTGGGCTCATCCACGACCTCAAGGCGCGCGGGATGTTTGATGACACGCTCATCATTTGGGGCGGCGAATTCGGCCGCACAATTTACAGCCAGGGCGGCTTGACCAAGGACAACTACGGACGCGACCATCATCCGCGCTGTTTCACGATGTGGATGGCTGGCGGCGGCGCCAAAGGAGGGGCCATCTACGGCCAGACCGACGATTTCTCCTACAACATCATTGAGAATCCCGTGCATGTGCGCGACTTCCACGCCACCATTTTGCATCTGCTCGGCATCAACCACGAAAAGTTTACTTTCAAAACCCAGGGCCTCGACCTCCGCCTCAGCGGCGTGGAGGAGGCGCGCGTGGTGAAGGATTTGGTGACGTGAGTCGGTTCCTTGTAGCAGCCGAGGTAACGGCGTGTTGCTCAAGTCCAAAGACGGTCGGGAGACACTCGGTGGAGCCCACTTTCGAGCGGAGCGAGGCGAGCGCGGCGAGCTTCACCTTCCCGAAATCCTTGGAAACGCCCACCGCAGGCGAATGGACAGCGACGGCCGTCAGGGTTCGACGGAGTCTCACCCCACCATTCTTCGGGAAATACGACTTGGGCCACACGCCCTCACGTCGGCTGCTACATTTCAAACCCGCTCTCAGCCGCATATTCATGGGTCTGGCGCTTTGTCTCGCCGCATTTACCGGAACCGCCGCCGCAGATTTTCCGCCGTTCACGCCTGGCCGCAAAGACATTCGGATCACGAACTCCCCGCCCCAAGCCGAGGCCGACGAAGTGAAATGGCGGCTGTATGCGCAGGAAGATCCCCCGCCCTTCCGAGTGGCCAAGGAGAAGTTCCAACTCCTCGTTCCAGCGGGTTATCGCCATGACGAATCTTGGGGCTTGTTCATCTGGATCAGCCCGGGCGACGCACCGGCCCTGCCGAGTGAATGGGAGCCGGTACTGGCCGCGCAAAAGCTGATCATGGTCGGCGCATATCATGCGGGCAACGAGCGCCACATTTTTGACCGGGTGCGGTTGGCGGTTTGCGCCAATGTGGAACTGCGAAAACGGTTCAACATCGACGGCCGACGCGTGTATGTCGCCGGCTTTTCCGGTGGCGGACGGGTCGCGAGCATGCTGGGGATTGCCTGGGCGGACATGTTTTCCGGCGCGATCCCATTCATGGGCGTGAATTTTTACACCGACCTGACCGC
>JAYUBJ010000694.1:0-3021 GCA_043740915.1 Verrucomicrobiota bacterium | reverse complement strand
GCCGCGTCGCGACCGAAGCGAGTTACAAGAAGCTGGGATTGACGATGACCGTGGGGAACCAAAACCGGCTATTGTGAACTTCCAGTCGATGAGGTAGGGCGCGCAGACGCCGGAGGAAAACAGGCTTGAACGGATTCTTCATCAGGGTTAGCTTGGCCGCGTGATTGTGGATCAAATCAAAAATCGGCTCCAGAATGGCTTCGCGCCCTTCACGCTCTGCCTGTCGGACGGACGCAAGTTCACGGTGCCGCATCGGGACTTCATCGCCCTTACCGCCAAGGTAGTCGTGGTGATTGACGACCACGACATCTCCCACACCATCAATCCCGTCCACATCGTTTCGCTCACGGAGCCTGCTCACACCACGTAGCGGGCCGTGACTTTCAGCACGCTGGCTTACCGGCCACGGCCCGTGCCACGTCTTTTCCCCGTTTAGGGCGCGGAGGGCAAGGCTAGGTGATCCCTCTTGGGCTGACCGGACAGGGCGAATCCCCGTGCGGCACCTCGCCGAATCATTTGGATACCTTGCGCGCCGACCCGCCCACCAACACCACCCGGAAACCGAGGTTGAAATGACGAAGCGTGGGCGTGCGGTAGAGGCGATAGGACGAGAGCAGGCGGCGCGGTTCACCGGTGATCCACGCCCCGCCGCGCAACACACGATATTTCTGCTCGCTATCATACCAGTCCTCGCACCACTGCGACAAGTTCCCGCCCATGTCATACAAACCATGCCGGTTCGCTGCAAAGAAGAATTCGACCGTGCTCCCGTCACCGCCGAAAATTCAATTCCAATTCCGGCACTGTTCACCAAACACCACGAAGGTGTCGTTTTGAAGCGCTTTGGTTCGATCCAAAACAGCCAATGGAATCGAACTGAAAAAACCTGTGTCCATCCGTCTAATTCTGTGCCAGAAATAGCACATCTTTATGTCCGCCGCGCTTGACCCGCTCATTGCCTCCAAGCTCGCCGCCTTCGGGCGGCGCTGGCGTCGCCTTGTCATCCTGCGCGGCATTTGCGGCGGCGTGATCACGCTGCTCGGCGCCATGACCGCCGTGGCCTTCCTGGATCTGCTGGTCATCCTGCCCGATGCCGCGCGCTGGGCCTTGAGCGCGCTCGGCTATGCGGCCACCGCTTTCGTCGTCTGGTTTACCTGCCTGCGCGCGTTGCTCCACCTCCCCGGTCCGCGTGAACTCGCACGGCTCGTGGAAAAAGCCCGGCCGGATCTGCGCGAGGATTTGCTCTCCGCGGTGGAACTGGGCGACGCCCGACAAAGCGCCCAATGGGACTCGGAAGTGTTCCGGGCGCTGTTGCAAACCAACGTTTCCGAACGGATGCGCGACCTGCGCATGGAAACGATTCTCCCCAACAAACTTATTTCGCTCTGGCTGCGCGCGGCGGCGGTGGCGCTGGTTGTGTTCGTGGTCCTGTGGCTGCTGCCCAATCTGCATTTCGGCCAGTTGATGGCCCGCGCGTTCGCCCCGATGGCCAACGTCGAGCGCGTTTCCAAAGTCAAAATCAGAATCCTCGAACCTTCGCCCGTCGAGCCGATCGTCGCGCGCGGCGACCACGTGCCGGTGCTAGTGGAAATCACCGGCCCCGACCTCGAGAAGGTGGTTTTGGAAACGTTTCCCAAAGGCGACAAGAAAGGACGCGACACGGCGGAAATGGGCGCGGTGTCGGCGCGACAGTTCACGGCGACCATTCTCGTCGGTGCGGAAACGGTTGAATATCGGATTCGCGCGGGCGACGCGATCACGCGCAAGTTCACCATCCAATCACGTCCGCGGCCGCAGGTGCTCAACTTTGACAAGACCTACCAGTTTCCCGCCTACTCGCGATTGAAGCCGCAGCATGTCACCGAGGAGAACGGCGACCTGGCCGCGCTCGAAGGCAGCGAGGTGGATTTGAAACTGCAAATCGACCAGCCCGTCAAGACGGCGGAATTGCAGATCGAGGTGAAAGGCCGGACCAATACCATCACGCTTTCGGCGGCGGGAAAAAATCTGTTGACCGGCAAAGTCCCGATCAACACCGCCGCGATGTATCGCGTACACCTGGTGGCGGACACCGGCTTCGACAACAAGTTCAGCCCGCAATACGAGATCCGGCCCATTGCCGACCTTGTGCCACGTGTGACCATTGAGGCGCCGGGTCCGGACGTGATTGTGCCGGCGGACGAGGTCGTCAGTTTGCGCGGCACGGCCCGGGACGATCTCGCGGTGTCGAACGTCACACAACGCATTCAGATCAATGACGACAACTGGCAGACGGTGGCGCTGGTAACGGAAGTGAAGGCCGAGGTGACCGTCACGCGGCAGTGGGATTTGCTCCAACTCGGCGTCAAGCCGGGTGACCGGGTGACGACCAAACTGGTCGCGATGGATTTGAAAGGGAACGTTGGCGAGTCGGCTCCAGTGCATCTGACCATCAGCTCGCCCGGATTTGACGCGAAGCGTTTCGAATCGTTGACGGCGCGGCATGAAGTGCAGGAGGCGTTGAAGGATTTGCGTGCGGCCGCGACCGATTTGCGTCTGGTGGCCTCGTGGGACGCGGTCAATAAAATCAAAAAGGGCGACGACCTTCCCCGCAAACAGCTCGCGATGGGTGCCCAGTCGGCGGCCGAGAAAGTGGAGCGCGAGCTGGAGCAGGTGAAGGAGAAACTCAAGGAGGCGTTGAAGCTTTCCCGCCCCGGTCGGGAAGCGTCCGACCTCGTCCTCGCGGGCCGCGTGTTGAGCCAGCTCAAGAATGAACCGCTGCAAAATACGCGCGAGCAACTGGCCAAGATCGGCCAGGAAACCGAGACCCCCGAGACGCCGAACGATCTTCGACAAACGGCGCAGGCCGCGCAGCGCACCATGGAATCCGCTGAGTACGTCCAGCAGGCGTTCAACGAATTGCTCTCCGCGGACGAAAGCGATTTCGTCGCCGACAATTTGAATTATCTCCGCCGCGAGCAGCAGCGCATGAATGAACGGCTGGCGGCGACGCCCAAGCCCGACGCGCAATCCTTGGAACAG
>JAYUBJ010000693.1:0-3023 GCA_043740915.1 Verrucomicrobiota bacterium | reverse complement strand
TGTAATCTGCTTTTGGTGATAAAGTCCAGTTTGGAGCCGGATGCTACACCTTCTTCGTGGGCAGAATGAGGGGAATTGTCTGCCTCCCATGCTTGCGGTAGATGAGAAAATCCGAGTCGAGCGTGAACACCACGGCACGCGGACTCAATTCCGACATCCGCACCAAGCAGGCGTCCGCCAGTGACATGGGCACGTTGCGGTAAGCTCGCATGAGACGGGTCACGGTGACCACTTCGTCCGTAAAGGCAAAATCCGCCCGGATGAAGCCCGCGATGAGAAATTTCTCTAGCTTTTCCAGCACCACCTCGCGGCCAGCGAGCAGATGGATGGTTTCCGACAGAACCGCTTCGCAGGTCAGAAACGGCGGCTCAATCTCCTTGAAACGGGCGACGGACCAGCCGTGGTTGTCGTCGTTTCGGTTCAGGAAGGCGACCAACGGGCCGGTGTCCAACAGGACGGGGTTAATCACGGCCGTAGTTCGCCAGGTGGCGTTTGTTGGCCGCGAGGTCACGCGGGGCATCAGCAACCACGCCGCAAGCATCGCGCATGACGTCGTAGGCGGAAGGCTTGGATCGGGCAGGTGCGAGCGAAGATTCCAGCAACTCGCGCGCGAGCGTGGCCTTGGACACACGGCGCTTGGCCGCCGCCGCCGCGAGTTCCTCGGCCAACTGATCGGGGAGCTTCAAGGAAAGCGTTGTCATGGCGACACAGTAGTGAAGGATGGGAAGACAAACAAGTGCGGTTTCTGCCGCCTCTTGGGAACTTGGGAACCGCACAGCATGAGCAAACACCCCGTTTTTGAGTTGCGTGGAGGCAGGATCGAATTAGCCTGCCAAATAACCAACATGAAACTTTTTCGCTTTCGTCCCTTGCTGATTGCAGCCCTCGCCCTAATCCCTTTTCACCTCCAATCGAACTTGGCTTCGGCCGCGCCGGTCACCATTACTGGTGAAATCGTGGACAGCGCGTCACGTCAGTTGCTGCCGGCGCGGATTTACGTCCATAACGAAACCGGCCAGTGGTTCTTCCCGACTTCATCCTCAGCCGACGGTTCAGCCATTCGCTACGAGCGGCAGAACGGGGCGAATAAACTCGCCCTCGAAATGCACACCACACTTTCCGCGCATCCGTTCAAGCTCGATCTGGAGCCGGGAAATTACACGTTCATTGTCGAGCGGGGGAAGGAATACCTGCCGCTGACCAATCGTGTCCAAGTCGGTTCGCAACCGATGAATCTCCAGCTCCCGTTAAAGCGCTGGGCCAACCTCGCCGCGCGGGGCTGGTTTTCTGGCGACACCCACAACCACCGCGATCCCGCCGAGTTGCCAAACGTCATTCTCGCTGAGGATGTGAACGTCGCTTTGCCGATGGTTTATTGGACGACCGAGGATTCTGTTTCGCCCGCCAGCAGTCCGCGCAATATCAAAGGCACCTTTACCGGCGCGCTGACCCAGGTGGATGCGACTCACGTCATCTGGCCGCGCAACACGGAATACGAAATCTTCACCACCGCAAGAAAATCGCACATGCTTGGTGCGCTGCTGCTCGTCAACCACCGTGGCGTCAGCGATCTGCCCGCGTTGCCGGTCAGCAAAGTTGCCGAGTGGGCTCGCCGTGAAGGCGCGCTGCTCGATCTGGAAAAACACAACTGGCCGTGGTCGCTGGCGATTGTGCCGCTGGTGAAGCCGGATCTGTTCGAACTGGTGAACAACCATCATTGGCGCACCGAATACGCCTCCCGAAACTGGGCCGAACCGGCGCCCACCTGGATGGAACTTGGCACCGGTGGCGGCACCGAGCGCGACTGGACGTATTATGGATTCAAGACTTACTACGCGTTGCTGAACTCCGGCTTCCGCCTCAGCCCGGCCGCTGGCACGGCCAATGGCGTGCATCCCGTCCCGTTGGGATTCGGGCGCGTTTATGTGTACACCGGCAAACAATTCGATTACGACATCTGGATGAAGGGGTTGAAAGCGGGCCGCAGTTTTGTCACCACCGGCCCGATGGTGCTGGCGGAAGTGAACGGTGAACTACCGGGGGGGAATTTCACCGCGCGCCCCGGCAAACCCCAGAAGCTAAAAATCAAAGGGATAGTATTGAGTGAGCAACCGGTGCAGGGTCTCGACCTAATCGTCAATGGCGACGTGGTGAGAACAATTTCACTGAAGCCGAAGCAAACCGCGGACGGCGCGTGGGAGGCCGTTTTTGCGGATGACTGGACGTGTGACGGTTCCTCGTGGCTGACGTTGCGTTGCTTTGAATCGCGCGAGGGTGATCGCTTTCGTTTTGCGCATACGGCGCCGTGGTTCGTGGAAGTTCCCGGCCAGCCGTTGCATCCAAAAAAACAAGAAGTCGAATGGCTCATCCAAAGCGTCCGCAAGGAACTAGAACGCAGCACGCCGTTACTGCCGCCAGAGGCGGTGCAGGAATATCAGCAGGCATTGGCGGCGTATGAAGCGTTGCTGCCGAAGGCGCGGTGATTTTGGTTTGAGGTTTGCAGAAGATCGAGTGCATCGCTCGATGCGAGACACTCGTTCTAGCGCGAAACGTTATTTGTGGTCGTCAAGTCCCAGACCTTCACCGTTCCATGCCAGCTTGCCGTGGCCAGTCGCTTCCCGTCCGGGCTAAACGCCACGCTGTTGACCAAGCCGTCATGCCCTATCAATGTGAGTTTCTCTTGATGGGTATTCGCGACTGGGGGATTTTGATCACAGCCAACCAGCAAGGTACCGATCGCGATGCAGAACAGCGGGGCGAGGTCTATGTGGATCCGTCTGGCGGGGGTGGAGTAAATACGGCGGAAGGGCATGGGGAGAAAGTTTGGTGCATTTGGTCGAAAAGTCAAACGGCTCGCTGGGGGATTTGGACTTTGAATCCAAACGTTTCCTCTTTCTGAGCGCTGGGTGAGATTACGGCTGCCAGTCACTGTCGCGTATTCAAAAGCGGCGCCGCAGCGGCCGCAGTCCAAAACCTGGCGGAGATTCGAAGCGCCCTTGATCCGCGCGCTAGCGTCTTGGACT
>JAYUBJ010000692.1:0-3045 GCA_043740915.1 Verrucomicrobiota bacterium | reverse complement strand
ACGCGGAAACGCCGCTGAGATTGAGCACGAGCAACGGACTGGCGGCGATGACGACAAAGTTGGCGTGATTGAACAACAAATCCGCCACCAGCCAGTAGGTGAGGCTGAGGATGATGACGACCGCCAGGCGCTTTACCGGCTGGGTGATCTTAAAACACAGCCACATCACCAGCAACCCGGCGGCGGCAATGACGCCGAGGTCAGCGGTGCGCGAAGCCTCGCGCAGGAACTCACCATGCAACGCGGCGTTGATGATGTTCAGATGGATTTCCGGTCCGAGCATAGGCTCGGAGAAGACCGCAGTGCGGTGCTCGTCGTGCAAAAAATTTGCCGCCGGCCCAACCAACACCACCTTGTCCCGAAAAAACTCACCCTGCTTGAAGTTTCCGGCCCACGCCTTCGGCTGGAAAATCGTGTTGAGCGCGCGCGGGGGAAACCCATTTCCTGGCGTTGCCGTGAAACGGATGCGGATGAGGTCGTCACCGCGCGGAATCGCGTCGGACCGGCCCATCTTGCGCAGCGCGCGGGCGGCGAGCGATTCGTGGAACTGGTCGCCCGGAAACCTGGTGAGGCGCTCGTGGGAAATCCGGTATTGAGCCCGCCGGAAAACCCCGTCCCAATCCGGCCAGATATTGGCATAGCCGACGCGGGAGTCAAATGCCACCGAGCCCTCCGCTGGCGCCCGCAGCACCGTGGAACTGGGCAGCGTCTCGGTGAACGAGTGCGCTTCTTGCACCGTGTCCACGGACGCCCGGAAATCTGACATGTTGCTCGCAATGACCACCCTGTCCTTGTATTTCTCAAGGATCGCCGCCAAGTGGTCATCCCCCACCCCTTCCGCCGCGAAGACCAAGTCGAGGACAATCACTTTTGCGCCCGCCTGGGCAAGACGTTCAATCAGCTCGGCCCATACGTCGCGCGACCAGGGAAAGTTCTCCCGGAGCTTTTGCAGGACTTCCGGATCATCATTATACACCTCGTCCTGGTAAGAGGGCTTGTTGATGCCGAGGAAGACTAGTCGCGAATCAGTCTCCGTTTTTCGGCCAAAGTCGGCGCGGAAGTCCTGAATCATCCACTCCCATTTGAGCAGCGGCTCAAACCCGAAGAAATAGAGCATGAACACCGCGAGGATCCACGTCCCGCAAATCGCTGCGACCACGAGCATTCTTGTGTTGGGAACCTTCATGGCTGCGGCTCCGCTGGCCTGGTTCGGGACAATCCATAAACCGGATGGACGGAGAATGAGAGTCGGTGCGGAGTCATGATTTGGTATTGCGCGCGGTGATGGTTTTGGATAAGTGTCAGGAACTTCAACGGGAAAGCAAATATGAAAACATTTCTCGCCCTCCTCGGCTCGATCGGTTTCCCCGGCGTCATGCTGGCCGTCACGCCGCTCACCGAATCCAGCTTCACCCAGGTCATCAACGACGTGAAGGTGATGGCCATGCCCGCGAAAGCGGTGAAAATGGCCAAGCTCGCCGAGCCTTTCAAAGCCCCGGATCTGCTCCAAACCGGCGCGGACTCGCTCGCCGAATTGACCGCCGTGGACAAGACCGTCACCCGCATCGGCGCGAACACGGTGTTTTCCTTTGACCCCAAGGGCCGCAGCATCCGGCTGGAAAAGGGGAGCGTGCTGTTCCATTCGCCAACCGGCAAGGGCGGCGGCACCATTCGCACGGGCGGCGCCTCGGCCTCGGTGCTGGGCACCACCATCGTCGTGGTCACCACGGTGGAGGGCGGCTTCAAGGCCATCGTGCTCGAAGGCAAGGGCGAGGTGCGGCTGCCCAACGGCGACTTCCGCATTCTGCGCGCGGGGCAACTCGTGTTCATCCTGCCCGGCTCGAAAACCTTCGGCCCGTTGCTGAATGTCAACTTGGACAAACTTGTCCATGGAGCGCGGCTGGTGAACGGGTTCGAAGCCAAACTTCCTTCGTTGGACCGCATCGAGGTGGAGGTGGCGAGCCAAAATCGATTGATCGAGTCCGGCCGTGCGGAGGACACCCGTTTGCTCGTGGGCAACTCGGCGACGAAGGATGATGTGAAGGTGGTGGACGACAACCTCATTGAACGCGCGGTGACGGACACGCCGTTACAAATTGCGATGCGCACCGATGCCATCATCAACCGCAGCCTGCTGGATCCGAAGCATCTGTTCCTGGATCCATTTCAGTTGCAAATCAGCGGGGTGGACCAGACCACCTTCCGCGGGTTTGTCGCCAAGGACGTCACGATCACCACGCCGTTCATTAATTTGGACGGTCTCTCCAGCGGAGCTTTCCCCGAGTTCGACCTCCTGGCCGCCGGCAAGATGGTGATCCAGAATTCAGTCAACTTCTCCGGAACCGCCAGCTATCCCAACGAGTTCAAAATCGCAGCCATTGGCGGCATCGACATCGCCCCCTTCTCCACGCTGACCGCCAACAATCTGGGGGACTTTTCCATTGATTCCGTGGCGAACCTGAACTTTGTCAACGTCCACTTCCTGAACAGCTACGGCGGGGTTCACTTCGGTTCCACTGGCGACCTGGCGCTGACCGGCGGCTCGGTTACGGGCAGCTTCATTGTCCCTAAGACCCGTAATTTCGACGTGCTGGGCACGGCTTTCACCTTGGTGTCGGGTCCAACCTCGGACTACGTGGATTTCTTTGCCGACAACAACATCACGGTGAATGGCGCTTCGATCACTGGCCTGGGCTCGTCCCGGCTCTACATGGAAGCCCCCAATATCGTGGACCTGAGAAATACGACCCTCAGCGGCATCGGCTTTATCAATTTGGAGGCCCGGACTGTGATTCTGCAGAACATCGATTTTCCGGGTGGTTCATCGGTGACGTTGAGATCCCAAAATGGCCTGCTCGCACCCAACCCAAACACGAGCCAGTCGGTCCAAAATGGGTATGTCAATTACCTCAGCAATGTCCGCTACAACGGCACCCTCCTGACCTCGACCCCCCACCCGAGCATCACCATCACGACCACTCCTTGATCCGCTCGCCTGCCGCGCCCGATTATGAACATCCGCTTTTTGAAACCCGCTTTGCTCAC
>JAYUBJ010000691.1:0-3050 GCA_043740915.1 Verrucomicrobiota bacterium | reverse complement strand
AACTCGCAGCCGAGGACGGCTGCGCTACGCGCGCGGGGGAATTGCGCGGATGCGCCCCCGAGGAAATCACACCCAAACCACGCTGGGGAGCGCAAGCGTGGCGGCTCAATTTGCGTGCGCATCCGCGACCGCCTCGCTACGCTTCCGCAATGTCTGATCCCATTGCCAAACGCCTGGTGAAACTCGAATCGAACGTCGCCCACCTCGAACATCTCTGCGAGCAATTGAACCAGGTGGTCGTGACGCAGGGGAAACAACTGGCGCGCTTGCGAGCACAGCAGGAGCAGGCGGGCCAGACGCTGGCCACGATCGAAATCGAGCGCGTCAAAGCCACCAACCCCAAGCCGCCGCATTATCAATAGGGGCTTCGTTCAGCTTTCGCTAAGCCGTTTCTTGGGGGCTTCGAAAAGCAGTGCGTGCGCTTCGTGGAGCAGGGCAGGAATGCGCTCGGCGAAGGGGCTGCTGTGAAGCGCGGCGCGCAGCGCGGGTTCATCCAGCGCGCCGGCGTTCTCGCCCGGGAACCAATGATCGGCCTGGCCCAAAAGGTTGTAGCGCATCTTGCCCCAGTCCACGAGGTCGAGTGATTTGGCGTACGTCCAGAGGCGGAGGATTTCGGCGATGTTCACCTGGCCGGGGACATCGACGTAATTCGGGACGCCCTCGAACCAGCGCGCGCACCAGTCCACGCCGAGCGCGTTCTCCATTTCAGTCCGCAGGCGCGCTTCGATGGGCGCGATGATTTCGGCGGCGCGATCGTAATGTTCCAGCGCGCGGAAGTGATCATCAAAATCACCGGGCCGTGCCGCGCCGCAACTGAGCGTGTGAACTTCCGGTCGCGCGAGACAATAGAGCGAGTTGAATTGCATCGGCGAGAGCGGAGCGCAAAGATCGACGAGCTTCTTCGGCGGCGCGTAGAGTTTGCCGCCCTTGTCATTCGGGCTGATGATGAAGACGCCCATGTCGTGGCGGCGCGCGGCCTGAATGGCCGGCCAGTTAAGGTCGTTGACGAAATACCAGTGCACGTTGAAGTAATCGAATTCGTCGCTTTTGACGGCTTCGAGAATGACATCAGTGGTGGCATGCGTGGAGAAACCCACGTGGCGACAGCGGCCTTCGGCCTGCAATTTGCGCGCGGCGGCGACGCAGCCGTTGGGTTTCAGTGACCAGTCCAGGAGCTGCCGGTTGTTGATGCCGTGGAGCGAGAGCAGGTCCACGTAATCGAGCCGGAGATATTTCATCGAGGTGTTGAAGGTCTTGAGAAACTCCTCGGCGGTGGCGAACGGCGCGATCTTGGTCTGGACGATAATCTTGTCGCGGCGAAGTTGCGGCAGCAGGGCGCCAAGCTGCATCTCCGACGTTCCGTAGCCGCGCGCAGTCTCGATGTGATTGATGCCGAGTTCGACGGCGCGATGGATGGTGGCTTCGAGATTGGCCTGGCCGTCGGCGGGGATTTCACTGGGATCGACATCCTGCCACTTGAACTGGTAGCGCATGCCGCCGCACGAGAAGACGGGCATCTGGATTTCGGTGCGGCCAAAGCGTCGGTATTTCATGGCGCGGAGCATGGCATGAACGTCAGCGCCCGGCAATTGCAGAGCCGCGCAAGGTCCGGTGGGGTGAGACTCCGTCGAACCCTAGCTCGAGCGCAGCGAGGCGAGCCGAGCGAGCTTTTTCCACTTTCTGACACACGTAATGGACCCTTCGCTCGCGCCTCCTGCGTCGGCAGTCAGGGCTCGACAGAGTCTTGCCCCACCCTGGGCACTTTCAATTCGGCAACTCGCATTTATTCGCGTCATCCGCGGGCAATAATCCTAACTTCCAAAACTAAACGACAAACTCCAGATCCGGCCGGTGCGGGATCAGGCCGCGTTCGTGGGCCTGGCCGAGGAAACGCCGGATGCTCTCGCGGCCGCGCTCGCCGTAATCGAGTGTCCAGTGGTTCACATACATGCCGATGAATTTGTCCGCCAGGTCGCGGCCCATGTCGCGGGCGTATTGCAGTGCGTGCTGCACGGCCTCGGCGCGATGGTCGAGGCTGTATTGGATGCTGCTCGTGAGAATGTCGGAGATGAGCTTGCGCTGGGCCGGGTGGTGGCGTTTGTGAATCACATTCCCGCCGAGGGGCAGGGGCAGGCCGTCATTTTCACGGCCCCACCACACACCGAGATCCGCGCAGCAAACAAGGCCCTCGTTCTGAAATGTGAGCTGGCCCTCGTGGATGATAAGTCCCACGTCGGCACGCCCTTCGCGCACGGCCTGGAAGATCTGGTCGAACGGAACGACGATGTAATCAAAATGTGGCGAGCCATTTTTGAGATCGTAGGAGACGACGTGAGGAGTCTCAATAACGTTTTTGGTTTGAGCCTCGTTACCTCGGCTGCTACGAGGGCTTTTTGGCAACGCATCGCCGAGCCAGAGTTGCAGGGCGAGAAATGCGCTGGTCATGGTGCCGGGAACGGCGATGGTTTTGCGCGCGATTTCCTCGCGGGAAAACGCCTGCTTGGCCACGAGCATCGGGCCGTAGCCATCGCCCATGCTCGCACCACTCGGTAGCAGAGCGTATTGATCTGACACGCAGGCGTAGGCATGGATGCTGATGGCGGAGATGTCGAGTTCACCGCGGGTCGCGCGTTCGTTGAGCGTCTGGATATCCTGCAAGATGTGCTCGAAGCGGAAGCCGTGGGTCGGGATCAACTCCTTCGCCAGCCCGTAAAACATGAAGGCGTCATCTGGATCGGGCGAATGGCCAAGTGTCAGGGTCCGTTGTTCCATGCGCGGAACGGTAGCGGGCGGGGAGGAATTGTCGAGCGGCGGGAAGCGCCTTGGGGATATGGCGGCAACACGCCCACCCGAAAAGCGGTGCAGCAGCAACCGCAGTCCAAAACCTGGCGGAGGTTCGAAGCGCCCTTGATCCGCGCGTCAGCGTCTTGGACTGCGGCCGCTGCTGCGCCGCTATCGAGCGGGGATTGGAGGACACCGAGTGGTTGAGACAAGAAATGCCAGCACCTGCGGGCCACCAGCCAGCGGTCTTGATTGGCGGCGGTCACAGA
>JAYUBJ010000690.1:0-3050 GCA_043740915.1 Verrucomicrobiota bacterium | reverse complement strand
GAAAGCATGCCAGAACAAACCCACCGGCGTCTGGCTATCCGAAGTAAGCGGATGCTTGTTCGGGTCGGCCGCAAAGCCAGCAGTCATATACGTCGTCGGCATCGCATAGGTGCGCCGGTGATAATAGGCCCGCCAAGCCGACGTGTAACTCTCACCAATATCTATGGGATACGAGGGCGTTCCCTGTCTGTCCGCCGGGCACAATGTGACCTTGATCCGCTTCTTGCTGTCCCCGTCCCAAGCAACGTCTCCGTCCAGCAATGCTCCGCCGATGTTGCCGTTCAACAAATCGTCCCAACTAATCGTGTTCCAGCTCTTGGTGCGCAGCGCCGTATAGGGCAATTTCTCGCTGTTTTCGTTTTGGTACATCCGCATCCCGGTTCCAATCTGCTTCAGGTTGGACAAGCAGGACGAGGCCTTCGCCTTCAACTTCGCCTTGGCCAAGGCGGGCAGCAGCATCGCGGCCAAGATGGCGATGATCGCGATCACCACCAGCAGTTCAATCAGAGTGAACGCGGCTTCCCGCAACTTCCGAATCCTTCCAGGCTCATTATTTTTCATGGTATTATCAGTTGGTTGTTAATACGAATCTAACTGTCTATCTCTACCACCCGCCCACCAGCACCGCCATAGCCCTTTTGGGTGATCGTCCAATATCCCGCTATTTCCCTTCCAGCCGCACTTCCTGTTTTTCTTTGTCCAGCACCCATTTCTTGCCCTCGGGCGGTGCCGGGATGCTCTTTAAGAGCCCCGATTTGACCAGATCATTCAGGTCGGTCAGGCTCGTGGCGGCAGCAGGCATCTGTGCCTTCTTGGCATTTTCAAGATATTTTGCCTTGGCTGAACTGGTATTCCCCCCCGCCATGGGGGACCCCTTCATCATCTCTCCCGATTTTTTCTGGTTGTACAGTTTGATCGCCCCGTTGATCGTCTCCATGCCGGACGCCTTGCCACTGGCGAGATCCACCGGCACGGCGGGTGCGGGCGGCTCGTTGTCGTTCATTTTCTTGGTGGCGTCGTCGGATACTGGCGGCTCGGGATTGCCACTGGTTTGGCCACCTTCAGATTTTTCCTTCTTTTGAGGCACTTTCGGCGGCCCGGAGTCTTCTTTCTTATCCGCGGGGCCACAGCCGCACATTGCCAGCGAAAGCGAAATCACGGCGAAGAAGGGGGCATGCAAAGTTTTCATATGGTGAGCAAACAGTAGCTGCGTTTCTTTAACAACAAGATTGTGAACTGACGAACTACTACGCATTGCGCATTGTTTTGTCAAACATAAATACCCCACCGGCCGCGGCAACATGCGTTCGGTCCAGACGCAACGTTCCACTCACCCCCACGGGGCGCGGGTGTCTCCGGCTTGTCGAGGCGTTGCCGCCATGAACTCCGCTTGTCCCCGGCGGGTCTCCCCGTCTTCCTCCTTGGGGCTTTCCACAATTCCGTCTCCAACCCTCGGCGTGTCGTCCGGGGATCACCCGGCTGTCCGGCGATTCGGCTCCGCGCCGATCGCCCGCTCTACAGGCTTCGTCTTTCGCCAGCAGACTCGCCCAGCCACGCCGACCGATTCGAGTTCACGGCGGCGACCCTCGCGGGCCACCTTTGTTACGGACTGGTCGTTCTTCCCGCGTCTGCGGGATTGCGCTCCACCCCGTGTTACCACAACGCAGTTACGGTTCGATACCGCACGGCTCTTCACCGCACAGAGGCGGACTTCCACCGCCTTATCCCAACGGCTTCCCAGGCGCGCTAGCCGCAGCCTTCAGGCTGCGTCCCCGACCGCGCAAGAATGACGCACGGACACGAACGCGTCTCGATGGTTCGCACACTCACGCAACCTAAGGGTTTCGGCTACAACCAAGACGCCCGGCAAGGGTCGAACTCGTCTGCCTGTTTGTGGCCCGCTCCTTTTCGCAGCTCGACTTTCCCCGGTCGCACTCCAACATGCACGCGTGCAAGAATGGAGCGGCATGGCGCTGGCGGCGGTGGCCGTCCTGTTCATCGGGCTTTCCAAGGCCGGCTTCGGCGGCGGCTTGGGGATCCTAACCACGCCGCTGTGCGTGCTGGCCTTCGGACCGCAGGCCGCCATCGGCGTCCTGCTCCCGCTGCTGTGCGCGGGCGACGCTTTTTCGCTCTACCATTACTGGGGTAAATGGGAGCGGCGGAATCTGAAATACCTCCTGCCCGGCGTGATCGTCGGCGTGGTCATCGGCGTGCGACTCATCGGCCAGTTTTCCGCGCGGCAGTTGAATATCGCCATTGGCATGCTGGCGGTGTTGTTCGTTCTTTTCCAATTTGTGAAGGAACGGATTTTTCGTGCCGAAGGGGCGTTCGCGCCGAACCATACGGTGGGCATCCCCGCCGGCGTCGGGGCCGGGATCACCTCGACGTTTGCCCACGGCGCGGGACCGGTGGTCAGCCTGTTCCTGATTCCGCAGCGATTGCCGAAGGAGATTTACGTGGGCACCACCGTGCTGGTCTTCACCTGGATCAACTGGATCAAGCTGCCGTTCTTCCTGGCGAACCACCTTGTCAACGCCGGGACGTTCCGCACGAGCCTGGTGTTTCTGCCGTTGATCCCGGTCGGCGTCTGGGTGGGGGTGTGGTTGAACCGGAAATTCTCCGAGGCGCTGTTTCTCAAAATGGTTTACCTCTTCACCCTCCTGACCGGCCTGCAATTGATTTTCAATTTCAACCTCGCCCGGTTCTTCCACTGAAATCACGTCTGGCTGGGCACGGCGTAGGGCGGAATAAGTTTGACTTTGGGATTGCACCTCTGCGCGCGGGCTTTTATGCTGCGCCCTACAACCGGAGACTGTGTGGCTATGTATTTTGGCGCTGATTACTACCCCGAGCACTGGGTCTATCCTTACGACGGCACCGCCGAGGCGCCGGAGTCGCGCTGGGAGATCGACGCGCAACTCATGGTCAACGCCGGCATTAACGTCGTGCGGTTGGGCGAATTCTCCTGGGGCCTGTGCGAACGCGCGGAAGGCAAGTTTGATTTCGCCTGGCTCAAGCGCGCCATGGATGTCATGGACCGCGCGGGCATC
>JAYUBJ010000689.1:0-9951 GCA_043740915.1 Verrucomicrobiota bacterium | reverse complement strand
AGCTTACCGCGTGCTTTTCGTTCGGGGTCGGCGCCCCCCAGAACGCCATGACGCAGTCGCCGATATATTTGTCGAGCGTGCCATCGTGCTTTATGATCTGGTCGGCGATGGTGGCGAGATAGGTGTTGACCGTCGAAAGTGTTTCCCGCGCGCGGTCATCATAAACGGCCTCCGCCGCTTCGCCGGTGAGGTTATGCTCGCGCACGTACTCCTCGGCCTTCGCCTGGTTGACGTCGGTCATCTCGGTGAAACCGCGGACATCGGAGAAGAAGACCGTGATCTTGCGCCGACCGCCCCCGAGGTTCAAATTTTCGGCTCCGAGCAATTCGTTGACGACGTTCGGGGAAACGAGCCGTGAGAAGAGATCTTTGACGCGGCGTTTTTCCGCCTGCTCGAAGATCACTTGATACGTGACCAGGCAGACGTGGTTCATCAACAGCGCGCCCACCACCGGCACCACGATGGGAATCCATTGCCGAAATTGGACGTAGAGAAATAACGCCACGCCCATATAGGCCGCGACGCCGACCGCGATCCAGATGGACGACCAGGGGGCGCGCAGTTGCAACGTCGTAATTGCCGTCGCCACGCCGAGGAGGCAAATCAAAAGCAGATTCACCAGCGGCGGGCTGCGCTGGATGAAGTGATTCGTGATCACAGAATTGGCGACGTTCCAATGTTTGCTGACGAGAAAAGTGTTCTTCTCCAGCGTCGTGGCGCCTTGGTCGGAAATATTGTTCCCCGTTCCCAAGCTGCCCACAACCACGAGCTTGTCGCGCCAGACCGTGGCAAGGTTCGTCTTGCCTTCCGCGCGGTCGAAGGAGGCTTCCAGGATTTTTTCAAACCGCTGTTTGTAGAGCTTGTCGCTGTTGAAGGTGAGGCTCCAGTTGATATAAAAATAACCTTTGCGGTCGACGGGGATGATCCGTTCCACACCGCCCTCGCCGCGCAAAATAATCTGCCTCGGCTCGATGACCGCCTTGGACAAATCCAATTTCAATTCACGCGCCGCCAGCACGATCCCCATGTGCCAGACCTGGAGTTCAGTGAAGGTCTTCTCTCGGCCGGCAACCTCGGAAGGCTTTCCCGTGATTTCCGCCGGATCAAATTTGCCTTCCGGATCCAACTGGACGGAGAGATCCTGATTCTTGTCGTCCAACAGCGGCTTCCCCGCGGAATCCACGAAAACCAACCGCCGCGATTCGACACGGATGCGGGACAAATCCAAGCCCAGATCTTTGGCCAGGCCACGGATGGCCGGGTGCCAGAGGCGGTAAATTTTGAAGGCTTTGGCGCGCCGGAGAATGCCGTCCGAATCTTTGTCGGCGGAAATATCCCCGACCATGAACGCGTTGGTTTGGAATAGTTCATTGGGCAGGAGTCCATCCAAGGCGGACAGCGCCACGTTGCCGCTCCGGGCCAATTGCTGGGCGAAGTAATCGTCGGAACCCATTTCCGCGCCACCGGAAAGCTTCACATTGGTGGCCGGATTTGCCGGATGCAATTCGGCAAACAAGATGTCGAAGCCGACCATTTTTGCGCCTTGGGCTGAAAGTTCCCGGATCAACTGGCCATGCAACTGGCGCGGCCAGGGCCAGGAGAAGCCATAGCCTTTGTTGATGATCTCCAAACTGCCGTCGTCGATCACCACCACGCCAAGGTTGGAGGCGCTGGGTGCGGCTTGGCTGAAGGCTTGGCGCGCCCGCCAGTCATAAGTCATCCATTCGACACGTTCGACGGTTTCAAAGGCGGGAAACCAGAGCGGCAGGAATTGGACCAAACAGACCAGCGCCAGCACTGTGCCGGTGATCAGCACCGGCCCGCGTTTGAGCGTTGGGAGTTTCACTGGCCCGGACTATAAACACAAAACCCAGAGCAACTCAAGGCTGCTCTGGGTGGAAGATGACATTGACTGCTAGGCGGCGATGAGCGCTACCAACATGTTAAGAAAAGAAAGTTTTTAGAAACTCGCGCGCTTAACGAGCTACGCCAGTTGTGGGCGAAATGTAGATAATTGAAGGGAAGCCGTGCCTCTCGAGCGTATCTGGCACTTCAATCCAAGGCCGAAGCTTTAACTCATCCAAGAATGGCCCCAACGTTGGTACGCCACCGGGTTCGGTCGGCGGGTAAAGCGTCTGCCCTTCCAAAACCTCGACCGGTGCGGATTCCTTGCCGTCAATAACATAGATCACAATGATCGACCCTGAGAAGACATGCACCACACCACTGGCCAAGGCGGAATAGGAGGTGCCGCGCACACCCGCAACACCTTTGGCCGTCTGAACCTCGTATTTGGAACCAGCCGTCAATTTCTTCACGTTGCCACTCAAGCCGCCCTTGGTCAGATTCAATCGGGTGTTGATCACCGCACCGCCCTCACTTAAATCCAATTTATCGATGGCGACGGTACTGTCGGGATTGATGGTGAGCGACTTGCCATTGGCACCCAAGTCCAATTCCACCGTGGTGGCCAGACCGGTACTGACGCTGTCACCCGCGTGCAGAATCTGCCCAACCTTGAGGTCGCCACTTTGACCACCACTTTTATAGGTGGCCGCGCCTTTGATTCTGGTCACCTTCGCCTTGCCTTGTTGCGTGTCGGCATTGGTGGCGGCCGGTGCGGAGTTGACGAAAAACACAGCCGCAAGCGCGAGGCTCAGGGCCGCCAACTTTGAAAAAGTTCCAAATTGTTTCATAAAATTGCTCTCAGAGTTACGTATTTGAGCGCCATCACTATTCTGTGCCCGTCAACATAGGCATCCCGGGCAAATAGTCAATTAAATATTACTTTCGAACTGGGGCATTAGAACCGGGCCAGCCCTTCGAGTTCACGGACACGTTTTTCAATCGCGGCCCGTTTGGTTTTCGTGGTCCGGGACAAGCCGAATCCCTCGCAGCAAAACGATGCCACCACGCTGCCGTAAATCATGGCGCGGCGCAGATTGCCGGCCACCGAACCGGGGGTATTGGCAAGATGGCCGATCATGCCGCCCACGAACGAGTCACCGGCACCCGTGGGATCCACCACTCTCCGCAATGGGAACGCCGGCGCCAGAAACATCCCCGTGGGCGAGGAGAGGATGGCGCCGTGCTCGCCCTTTTTGATGATGACGTATTTCGGGCCGAGCTGATGGATCTTTCGGGCCGCCGCCACCATGTTGTCCAGATCGGTAAGCTGGCGGGCTTCGCTGTCGTTGAGCACGAGCAGATCCACCCGCTTGAGCAATTTCTTGAGATCGGCCAGCGCGATGTTCAGCCACAAATCCATGGTGTCGGCGATGACAAACTTGGGCCGGCGCAGCTGGTCCAGGACGTGCAGTTGCAGGGCGGGAGCGATGTTGGCGAGCAGCACAAACGGTGTCCGTTCGTACGCCCGGGGGATGCGCGGCATGAATCCCTCGATCACCCCCAGCTCCGTGGTCAGCGTGCGGCGGTTGTTCATGTTGGCCTCGTATTCGCCCGCCCAATGAAAGGTCTTGCCGGCGACCCGCTGCAATCCGTCGAGATTGATTCCGTGCCGGCGGTAAAGCGCGACATAGCGCTCCGGAAAATCGTCCCCGACAATCCCGACCAAATTGACCGGGCCGAAAAAGCTAGCCGCCACAGCGGCATGGCTGGCCGAACCGCCAAGCAGACGCGGGTTTTCGGCTGTGGGAGTCTTGATCGAGTCTAGGGCTGAGGTGCCGACGATGAGAACGCTCATGCAGTTTGTTGGGTAATGTGTTTCAGCGCGCGGACGATAGGCGGTTCTTGAATTGCTGACAAGCCCGCGCGATGTCTGGCGCATTCAATATCGCCGAGACCACACAGATACGGCGCGCGCCAGCCGCAAGCACCTCCTCCAAATTGTCCAAGTTGATGCCACCGATGGCGAACCAGGGGATCGACACGTTCGCCGCCGCCCAGCGGACGTAATCGAGCGTGACCGGACGGGCCTGCGGTTTGGTTCCGGTGGGAAACACCGGGCCGATGGCGACGTAGGCTGCCCCAGCCGCGACGGCCCGTCCGGCTTGCGGCGGCGCGTGGGTGCTGAGACCAATTTGAAGTTGGGAATTCTGGCCCGAGACTTGAGTGACGTGGGTGTGACCAGCATCAAAAAAATCTTCCTGGCCCAGGTGGCACAGCGGCGCACCGGTTTCCCGCGCGACAGCGAAATGGTCATTGATCACCAGCCCAATGCCGGCGCGCTCGGTGATCGGCAGGATGGATTCCGCCATCCGGCGAATCTCCTCGACGGAAACCCCCTTGGCGCGGAGTTGGATGAGGTCGGAGCCACCCGCGCAAAGTTGTCGCGCCACTTCGGCGGGTGGGCGGTTGTGGAGGTACGCCGTATCGACGAAGGTGTAGAGCTGGCAGTTCGCGAGTGGCTTCATCTCTCCCAGAATCCGGATCGAAACGACACCAGCGCTAGGCCTTTTCCTCGATCAATTCGCGGCGACCACCCCCGAGCAATTTTTCAACGAAGTTGGTGGAATAAACGCCCCGTCGGAAATTCGGATCTTGCAGAATGGCCTGATCGAAAGGGATAGTGGTTTTGATGCCAGTGATCATGTATTCGCTCAAAGCCCGGCTCATGATTTCCATCGCTTCCCGCCGGTCTTTGCCGAAGGTGATCAGCTTGCCAATCATCGAATCATAATGCGGCGGGATGGTGTAGCCGGCATACGCGTGGCTGTCCACCCGCACCCCCGGTCCACCCGGCGCGTAGTACATTTCAATCCGTCCAGGGCAGGGACGGAAGTCATCGAACGGATCCTCGGCGTTGATGCGGCACTCGATCGCGTGGCCCTTCAACTCGGCATCGGACATTTTAAGCGGTTCACCCATCGCGACCATGATCTGGAGTTTGACCAGGTCAACTCCCGTGACCAGTTCGGTGACCGGGTGCTCCACTTGGATCCGCTTGTTGACTTCCAGGAAGTAAAAACCGCCCTGGTCATCGACGATAAACTCGACCGTACCGGCGTTGGTGTAATGCGCCAACTCGCCGATTCGCTTGGCGGCCTTGCTCATCTTCTTGCGCAAATCCTTGTGTTTGTTCTCGAGCAGGGGGGATGGCGTTTCTTCCACCAGCTTCTGGTTGCGCCGCTGGATGGAACAATCCCGTTCGCCAAGGTGAATGATGTTGCCTCGACTGTCGCCAAATATTTGAAACTCGATATGGTGCGGATTCTCGATGTATTTCTCGATGTAAACCCCGGAATTGCCGAAAGCTTTTTCCGCCTCGATCTTGGCGGTCTTATAGCCATTGACCATCGAAATATCGTTGTGGGCCACGCGCATTCCGCGTCCGCCACCGCCGGCCACCGCCTTGATCATCACCGGGTACCCAATCCTTTTGGCGGTGGTTAGCGCCACTTGCTCGTTCTCCACCAAGCCTTCCGAACCCGGCGGGATCGGCACCCCTGCTTTCTTGGCGAGGGCCCGGCTCACCTGTTTGTCCTCGAGTGCCATCATGGCGCGGGAGCTTGGCCCAATGAAGCGAATGTTGCAGTCCTCGCACATTCCTGCAAAGACGGCGTTCTCCGAAAGGAACCCGTAGCCGGGGTGAATGGCGTCCACATCGGCAATCTCCGCCGCGCTTAAAAGGCGATCTTTGAGCAAATAACTCTCGCTGCTGGGTCCTTTACCGATACAGATTGCTTCATCCGCCAATTGGACGTGCATGGAGTTGGCGTCCACCTGCGAATACACGGCTACGGTGCGGATATTAAGATCCTTGCAGGCCCGGATAATGCGGACAGCGATCTCCCCGCGATTGGCCACTAATATTTTTTCGAACATGCGTTGGTTGCCGTGGCTTTGATAAGACTGGAATGAGGGATCTAGGTCGATTGAATCTCGTCCAGGAGCACCTCAGTCTTAGCGGTTACGTTAGCCGGATCTTGAATAGGGGCTGCCCAAATTCGACCGGTTTGGAGTTCTCGGCGATCACTTGAGTCACCACCCCTTTGACCTCCGCCTTGATTTCGTTCATCACTTTCATCGCCTCGATGATGCAGACGACGGTGTCGGGCGTTACTTCGGTCCCGATTTCCACGTAGTTCCCCGACTCCGGCGAAGGCGCGCGATACAGGGTGCCAATCATGGGCGATCTAATCTCCGCCTCCGGCGACGCCGCGGGACTTGGATTGGGGAGTGGGTTGGGAGGAGCGTTGCTGGGGGAAGGTGCCGGCGCGTAATTGGGGGTTTGATTTTCTTCGTATGCAGGGGAGGACTGACTTCCGTTCGTCCCCCGCTTCAGCTTGATCTTGAAATCGGGTTTCTCCAACTCGAACTCAGAGATGGCGTTTTTCTTCATCAGGTCGATCATTGCCTTGATGTCTTTTAAATCCACAGCCTTCTCCTGGTTAAAGGTTATTCTTTATCGAGTGCGTTAAGCCAATCATTCGATTTGATCTCGTGCGGAGGCCGAATTATGGTCATCGCCACTCATTCAACGGTTCGAATTGCGGCGAAAAATAACAGGCAGGAAGGCTAGGTCAAGCTAAGTTTCTACTCGTTGCAAGCAATCAAGGCGGTCATTCAATCGAATATATAACGTCTTTTTGCCAATTTATAAAGGCGTTAACGTTATTGATGCCTCAACAGCTAAAATATATGATTCGATGCCGAATCCGACGATTTGTCCCCGGCAAACCGGAGCGATTAATGACTTATGCCGGAATTTTTCGCGCGAATGGACGTTCGAAAGGTGAATTTCGATGGTGGATACGCCAGCCGCCGCAATCGCATCACGCAGGGCCACGCTGGTATGGGTGTAGGCGGCGGCATTCAATACGATGACCTGAAAGTTTCCCCTGGCTTGTTGGATCCAAGTGACTAGTTCTCCTTCGAGATTCGATTGCCGAAATTCGATTTCGGCACCCAATTTCGTCGCCCGGGCACGCACCTTGGCTTCAATATCGGCCAGCGTGGTTCGACCGTATATTTCCGGTTCGCGCTGGCCTAGCAGATTTAGGTTTGGCCCGTTGAGAAACAATAGCTTCATCAAGGCGCGAACTTAGCGGGGTGGCGGATTCGTGTCGATTCCATTATTTGTCCAAGTCACCCGGGTTTCATCCTCCCCCGCAATCGTAACACCCTCTGGAGAACGGCTGACCCAAGGCCATGTTGGCGAAACGGCCCAACACCAACCGCAGAAATCAAAGCTCCAGCGGCCCGCCCATCTTCTCCCCGTCCATCTGGTAGATCCCCACAAGGTACCCGTTCTCGCGGATCTCGCCCACCCGCAATTTCCCGAACAGCGTGATGGGTTGATCCATGACCGGCTTCACTCCCTTGCCAGTCATCTTGACGCTCACCCATTCGGTAATCTTGGGCACCGCGCCGTAACAGCACATCGACTGGTCGCGCATGATGAGCAACTCCGTGATCAATCCCCCCTCAACTTTCAACGGCAACATGTAGCCCTTGAGCGCAACGAGCTTTTGATCCAGCGCCCGGACTGTCGCGGGAATCTGGTCGGCGGTTTTCGGCACCTCGGCGGTCACGGTGCCGGCGGCGGCCGGCGGTGAGTCGGCAATTTCGTAGGTGAACGATGCCAGCTTGTCAAAACCGATGTTCAAGTAATCCCCGGTCCTTTCCGCCACCGCGGCAAGCGGTCCAGCGCCCACCGCCGAGGCGTTGAGCTTCGGAGGCACGGTGGGTTGAGCCGTGGAATCGTTCGTCGCAACGCGGGACGATAACGGTTGGATCGCTTGTCCGCGAATTTCCTTCGGCGCGAGGCGGTCAGCGGCCGGCGTCGAAGCCGACGGCGGCTGGCAGCCGAGCAACGCCATGGCGGCGATAGTCAGTCCGGCGGACCAAGCGGGCAAACATTTCATAATTCAATTTCGAACCGGGGCTCCCACCCGCGCTTTCCGGAAGGAAGCGAACGTGGCACCCGCTAACCCTTACTCCGGATGGCTGGAGCTTTCAACTCCCGAACGCAGTTCATTGGTGCCGAGCGCAGGCATGCGATTTTCCGCGCGCGTAGCGCAGCCGTCCCCGGCTGCGAGTTCGCGGGGCGTCCGCGCCCCGTGTTCCTTCGTGCGGCGGGACGCCACCCGAACTCGCAGGCGAGGACGCACTGCGCTACGCCGACCGTGCCCGGATGCGCTTTGGCGCATGTGCAGCGCCCCTCACGAAACCGGCGTCAAGTTCTCCGCCACATTGGTTCGATACGCCTTGAGTGCGGGCACGACCCCACCCAGTGCGCTCAGCCCAACCAGCGCGAGGGGCGCCCACAGCATGACGGCGTGAAACGCGAAGGGATTCAACACCACGCCGGTTTGCGCCCGCATCACGGAAGCCACCGCGCCAATGATCACCCCATGAACCAGGAACGCCACCGCCATGCCCAGCGCCGCGATGGCCGCCGCCTCCAGAATCACCGCGCAAAAAATGGTGCGTCGGCGCGCACCGAGCGCCCGCAGGATGGCGATGTCCCGCCGGCGCGCGCTCATGGAATTGTAGATGCTCGCCAGCACCGAACCGGTGGCGACCAGCGCGACCAGATACGCCACCAGTGCCAGCACGCGGTCGAACCACGCGATCTTGTCGAAGAGCTGCGCCATGATTTGGGCGATGGGCCAGGCAAAGGTCAGACGGGTGCCATCCTTGTTGTAGTGCTGTTCCAGCGAACGTCCGGCGATTTGCGACTTCAGCTTCACCAGCACCGCGCTGATGTCCGCGGCGGTTTTCGCATCGTGGCCCTTCATGTTTTGAATGCCCTCGAGCGGAATCCAGATCACCCGATCAGCGGGCGTATTGGATGGCTTAAGGATGCCGACGACCACGTAGGTCTCCGCGTGCTGATCCTTCTCGTTGAAGAGCAGGCCGTGATAAGGGTGGAAGGTGTCGCCAACGTTCAACTTCAAACGCTGCGCCACGAAGCTGCCCGCCACCGCCTCGGTGAACCCCATGTCGAACGCGCGGCCCGGCGGCGTGACTTCATAGCGTTTCCCGGGCGAGTATTCGACCTGGGTGAAAAGGTTCGTCGTCGTGCCGATAAGCCGGTAGCCGTGGTAATTGTCCCCCACGGCAATGGGCAGCGCGAGGGCGACACTCGGGTTCTTCTGAAGCTCGAGATAATCGTCCCACGCCAGATTCCCCGGCGACTCCTCGAGATGAAAAATGGAATTAAGCACCAGTTGCAGTTTCGCGCCGCGCGCGCCGAGCACGGCGTCAAAACCGGCGTTGACGCCCGTGAAAGCCGCCTGCGATTGCTCCTTGATCGTCCACACCGAAATCAAGAGCCCACCCGCCAGCGCGATGGAAAGCGCCGTGATCACGGTCGAGAGAGCGTGCTGCCGCAGGCTGCGAAAAACGATCAGCCAGAGCATCACGATCGTGCCTCCGGTGCCACGCACGCGCGGTTGATCTGGTGCAACTCCTGCACGGTGTCAAACTGCGCCAGCACCTCCCGATCATGGCTCACCAGCAACAACGCCGCGCCATTCTCGCGGCAACCCTCCCGGATCAATTTGAGCGCCGCGCGTGCGCTGGCGTGATCCAGATTGCCGGTCGGCTCGTCGGCGAGAACCAGCTTGGGCCGGTTGGCCAGCGCGCGCGCCACCGCCACCCGCTGTTGCTGGCCGGTGGAAAGTTGCCGTGGAAAATGTTTCAGCTTTTCCCCCAACCCGACGCGCCGGAGCAACCCAATGGCGAACTCGCGGTCCACCCCCGGCCCGAAGGACATCCCGAGCAGGACGTTTTCCAGACAGGTGTAGCCTTGCAGCAGGTTGAACGTCTGGAAAATATAACCGATCTTCGTCGCGCGCAGTCGGTCGCGCGCGGACTCCTTCAAAGCCGCCATCTCCTGCCCGTCCAAGGTGAGCCGGCCGCTGTCTGGCGGCAAAATTCCGGCGATCAAATTGAGAAACGTCGTCTTGCCTGAGCCGCTTTCCCCGCTCAACGCCATCTGCACCTGATCGCCCAGTGTGAAGGCAGGCACATCCACCACCGCAT
>JAYUBJ010000688.1:0-3071 GCA_043740915.1 Verrucomicrobiota bacterium | reverse complement strand
CAGACCAACCGGGCCATCGGCGGTGCCGTCGCCCGGATTCTACTCCTACCATGGGCGATCTATATTGGAGCGGTGACGCTCCTCGCTTTTATCCGCATCAGTGGGGGTTTCACTCTCGGCTACGAATTCCACCTGGGACTTTGGTTCACCATCGGAATCCTCAACGACCTCGTTTTTCTGTCCTGGGCCAGACGCAATTTGCACCGGCGGTTCCGCGAAGTGGTAACGCAGCGGTTCGATACCAAACCCGAACGGTTCTGGCGGAGGCGATCGCCCAAGAATCAGACTCAAACCTGAGCGCGCGCGGTTTTCCATTCAGCTTTGCAATCGGCTTGCCCTGTCGGGGCACGTTCCTATAATGCCGCGATGCTCGACATCAAATGGATTCGTGACCAGCCGGATTTGGCCCGGCAACGCCTGGCCACGCGCGGGGCAGGGGATGAGGCCAGGATTGACGAGCTGCTTTCCCGCGATGAACAACGCCGCAAGCTGCTCGCCGAGACCGAGACCCTCAAGGCGCAGCGCAATCGCGTCTCCAAGGAAATCGGCGCGTTGATGGGGCAAAAGAAGATCGCCGAGGCCGAGGTGAAGAAGCAGGAGATGCGCGAGATCGGCGGAAAAATCAGCGTGTTGGATCAGCAGGAGAAATCCGTGGAAGCGGCGCGCGATGAACTTTTGCTGGGGCTGCCCAATCTCCCGCACGAAAAGGTGGCGGTTGGAAAAAATGCGCAGGACAATCCGGTGGTGCGCGTCTCCGCGCAGCCGAAGAAAGAATTTGATTTCAAGCCCAAGCCGCACACCCAGCTCTGTGAGTTGCTGGGGTTGGTTGATTTCGCCCGCGGCGCCAAGTTGTCGGGCAGTGGTTTCCTGCTTTACACGAACTGGGGCGCGAAGCTGGAGCGGGCGCTGATCCAGTTCCTCCTCGACCTGCACACGAACGAGCATGGTTATACGGAGGTTTCGCCGCCGTACATCGTGAGTGCCGATTGTATGACCGGCGTTGGACAATTTCCCAAGTTCCGCGACCAGGCCTACGCGGTCCAAGCAGGCGAGGACACCACGACCCTGGGCAAACTCTACCTGGTGCCGACGGCCGAGGCGCCGGTGGCGAATATTCATCGCGAGGAGGTTTTGAAAGAGAGCCAGTTGCCGGTCAAATATTGCGCCTACAGCCCGTGCTTTCGCGCGGAAGCCGGCGCGGCGGGAGTCGGCACGCGCGGCATGATCCGGGTGCATCAATTTGACAAGGTCGAGTTGATCAAGATCGTCAGGCCCGAGGAAGGCTATGCGGAACTCGATAAATTGGTGCTGAACGCCGAGGAGGTTTTGAAGCGGTTGGGGCTGCACTATCGCGTCATCCAACTCTGCACCGGCGACCTGGGCTTCGCCAGCGCGATGACCTATGATATCGAGGTCTGGGCGCCGGGGCAGGGGGCGTATCTCGAAGTTTCGAGCTGCTCGAACTGCGAGGATTTCCAATCGCGGCGGATGCAGCTCCGCTACAAGTCCGAGACGGGCGAGAACCTGTTTCCGCACCTCCTCAATGGCAGCGGGACGGCGCTGGCGCGCTTGTTCGTGGCGCTCATCGAAACCTGGCAGCAGGCGGATGGCAGTGTTTTGATTCCAGCGGCGTTGCAGCCGTATTTGAAAACGGAGCGGATCACTGCATGAACCGGGTGCGGCATCGCCGATGAAACCATGAGAATTCTGCTGGCCAGCAGTGAGGTTCATCCCTACTCGAAGACGGGCGGGCTGGCCGACATGGTGGGCGCCTTGGCGAAGTCGCTGGCGCAGGCCGGGCATCAAGTCGGGATCGTCACGCCGTTGTATCTGGGCGTTCAGGAGCGGTTTCCAAATATTCAGGCGATGGATTATGAACTGGCCGTTCCCCTGGGCGCAGAACAAGTCCGGGCCGAGGTGCGTCAATTGGAGTTGCATGAACGGTTGACGGTCTATTTTATCCATCACCCCGCATTCTACCAGCGCGCCGGGCTGTATCAGGAAAACGGCGTTGATTATCCCGACAACGCGGCCCGGTTTATCTTCTTCACCAAGGCTGTGACGCATCTGGCGCGCTATCTGCCCTGGCAACCGCAGGTCGTCCATGTGCATGACTGGCAGGCGGGACTGGCACCGCTGTTGATTCTGCACGAACGATTGAACGGCGGGTGGGGGCCGGCGCCGCGCACCTGCCTGACCATCCACAACCTGGCCTTCCAGGGAAATTTTCCCCGCGCCAATTACGCGCTGACGAATCTGCCAACGGACTATTTGAATCTCCATGGCGTGGAGTTTTATGGGGGCATGAATTGTCTCAAGGCGGGAATTGTTCATGCTGATTCGATCACGACGGTGAGTCCGCGCTATGCGCGCGAAATTACGACCGAGCCCTATGGCTGCGGCCTGGACGCGGTGCTGCGCCAGCGCCAGGGAGTGTTGACGGGAATTTTGAATGGTGTCGATTACGACGAATGGAAGACGACGGCCAATCCCTACCTCAAGCATTCCTACACCGCGCGAAATCTGAAGGGCAAGGCCGAAGCCAAACGGGATTTGCAGAAAGAGTTTGGGCTGCCGGTGGCCGCGGATATCCCCTTGTTTGGGAACGTCACCCGGCTGGCGGATCAGAAGGGCGTGGACATCCAACTCGGCGCCTTGGAGGAAATGCTGGCGACGGACATGCAATTTGTCCTGCTGGGAAGTGGTTCGCCGGTTTTCGAAAAGGCGTACCAAGCGCTGGCCCAGCGTTTTCCCGACAAAGCCGGAGTCAAGATTGGGTACGATCACGCGCTGGCCCATCGCATCGAGGCGGCCGCGGATTTTTTCCTCATGCCGTCGCGCTTTGAACCGTGCGGGTTGAACCAGATGTACAGCCTGCGCTACGGCACCATCCCCATCGTGCGCGCCACCGGCGGGCTGGATGATTCGGTCGTGGATCTGAACGAAGATCCGGAAGGCGCTGACGGAATAAAGTTTAACCGCTATTCCGTGGCCGCCCTGGCCAAGGCAGTTCGCAAGGCCCTGGTGCTGTATCGGACCCCACTCCTACTGCAACAATTCCGCCAGAACGG